>DATCFJ010000633.1:0-2498 GCA_036509605.1 Polyangiaceae bacterium
GTCGGCGTCCTCTGACCAAGTCGCTTCGACGCGTAGATCGCCGAGCAAGCGAGAGTCGTCCAGTGCGGGCGCTGCGGCCAGCGCTTCGGCGCGGCGCGCGGTCGCTTCGTCAGCCAGCGACAGTGCGTCGCTGGCCCAACGTGCGCTGTTGCCAGCGCGAGCGCAGCGCAGCGCATCAGCGAGCAGCTTCGCATCGGCCTGCCGCAGCTCGGCAATGGCCATGGCGTGGCGACAACCGAGGTCGATGCGACCGGACCAGCGGTACAAGCGCGCGAGCCGCTTCTGACTCGAGATGTCGTTCGGGCGCACGTCCACCACGCTGCCCAACATGCGCACCGCGAGCTCGCGGTCACCACGGCGCGCGGCCAGATCAGCGCGCGCGGTGAGCGCGTCCGGATCGAGCGGCTCTTTGCTCACCCAGCGCTCAACCAAACTCTCGGCTCGGCCCAGATCGGCGCTCGCGGCATACAAGGAATAGGCCTTTTTTAGGGCAGAACGGCGATCGGGCTCGGCGGCGAGCGCGCGCTCAGCGTCGGCCACCGCGGTGATGCTGGCAGCGCGCGGGATCAGGTTCTGGGTATTGATCTGACCTTTGCGGTCCCACACTCGGCGCATCGGGATCATGCGACGGCGGTGCTCCTGAGCCGCTTCGGAACCCCCGACGGGGGGGAAACGGAGCTCCGGTGACTCCGGTTCGGCGAGGCGCTGCGGGGCTGACCTCGCTGCGGCGGGTGGGGGTTGGGCGAAACCTTGACCGAGGCCAGAGCGGGAAGCGTCGAGCGCAGCACGCGCGACCGAGCTCGGCGCGGCGAAGCTCGGCGCGGTGGCTTTCGCTGCCATCGACGGCATCGGTGCGGGCGCGGCTTCATCTGCCGCCACGGCGTCCCTCGAGCTGCCACTGCTCTTCTTGTCGGCCGCGCTGAAGGCGTTCTCGTCGTCGCCGCCCCCGACCTGCAGCTCACCCTTGGCTTCGCTTTTCTCCGCCAAATCTTCGCCCGTAAATTGTGTGCTCGGTGCCCTCGTATCTACGCCGAAGGCGCGAAACATGGCTTCGCTTTCCAGCACTAACAGCGAGCTGTAGCGGCTGGCGACGGCGAAGCGCGTAGACAGCGAAAGGGCCTCTTTTTTGGCTTCTGCGCCGCCATTTTGCTCGAGATCCGCGATTCGGGCGGCGGCGTACACGCGCGGCACGAAGGCATTGCCGGCGTTGTCAGACGCGGTCAGGTGAACCTCGTAGCGCTGCTCGAAGGGCGTGTCGCCCAGCTTGCCGCGCACGATCAGGGGCCCATCCACGGTGTCCGAATCCATGCGCGCGCTGATGCTCGCTTCGCTGCCGGCCAAGATCGTGTCCAGCCGCTCAGGCGCGACCGCGCGCAGGCCGTCTGGTAGCACGACCTGCACGTCGCGCAGCGCGCTGCCATAAGTCGCGGCGAGTACGTCGAGCGTTGCCTCGCTCAAGGTCTGGCCGGGCGCGTAGGGCAATGCGAGCCCACCGCCAGCGCGCGCCATCGCGTTCAGGGTGTCGAGATCGGAGGCACTGCCGACGGCTACCGCAGTCACGCGAGCATGCGAGCCCGCCAAAGCGTCGCGCGTGGCAGCCGTCACCGTGGCCGGGCGGATTGGCCCAACCGTCGGCGTACCGTCACCGATGTAGATGATGTCTTGCACCGAGCTACTCGGCGTTGCCTCGAACGCGCGCACCGCCACCGCCACGGCTTGTGTCGGGTCTGAGGCGCCATCGGCCGTGACGCCTTCGAAAAAGCGCTGCGCCTCAAGCACGGCCGCGGGTCCCGGTGTTACGAAGCCAGGCATTTGCCGGCAAGTGCTGTCGCAATTGATCAGCATGAGCGAGCCCGCGGGGTCGAGCTCCCGAGCAAGCCGCGTAGCCAAGCGTTTGGCGCGCTCCAGCGCTTCGCCGTACATCGAGCGGCTGGAGTCGACGATGATCGCCGTCGCGTGGGTCTGCTCGACGGTGGCGCGCGGCAGCTTGGGTCGCAGCGTGAGCAGCGCATAACGCTCGTCACCCGCGCGGTAGCCGAAGCTCGTCACTTCACTTTGACGTCCAGGCAGCGCCCACTCCACGCTCAAGTCGCCATGCGGCGTAAAGTTGTCGGCGCTGAACGCGAGCGCGTGTACGCCGTCGCGCTCGCTCGCACTTAGCGGGTAGCCGAGCGCGCGTACCGCAAATCGCGGATCGTCGCCGCGCACTTCGACGTCCACGTCGAAGTGCCGAATCGTCGTTGTCCCGCCGGGGTCGACCGGCAGCGGGTACGTGAAGTGGCGCACGCCGCCGACTGGGCGCACAACCTCGGTGTAGGCGAGCACGATGCGCCGCTGTCCGCGCTTCGGGATCGGGAAAATCTTGAGCTCGAAGCGCCCGCCGCGCTGCCATTCGAGCAACGCCGGATCGCGCCAGGGACCAGGCACCCACACGATGTCGTCGTTGAGCTGCGGGCGCGCGCTGGGCGCGGCATGCACGATCGCGCCGCGCCAAATGG
>DATCFJ010000634.1:0-2350 GCA_036509605.1 Polyangiaceae bacterium
ACACGGCGACGCCCACGAGCGCAGCGCCCACCGCGCCCAAACCAAGCAACACGGGAGCCCTGTGAATAGCGGTTTCGGTCTTCTGGATCATGTTGTCACCCATTTTCTTTATCTGACGAATGTCCTTGATCAGCTTGGCGCGCGCCAGATCGGCACGACGCGCGTCGGTGTCGGCCGCGTCGCTCATTTGACCGTCTCCATGACTTGTTTGGCGTCGCGCGTGAGGCGCGCGGTGGTATGCGGAAGCTTTCGCTGCGCGAGCGCTCGCCGCGCGACCAGTAGAAATACGGCACCGACTGCGGCAAACGCAATCACTACGCCTACTGCGGCGATGCCCACGCCGAGCGCGAGGACCGCAAGCACACCGAGCGTTACCAGCCCTGCCTGTAGGAACATCACACCAATCACGAGCTGGAGCAGCGAGCTCGCGGTGCTTTTGAGCTCCGCGACGAGCTCGCGACGCGCCAGCGAGAGCTCGGCTTGTATCAAGCTTTTGGCCTGGTGCAGCGCGTCTTCCAACAGGTCACCCAGATCGGCAGTGGGCTGCTCGGGAGCGCGTTTGACGGGAGACTCGATCATCGACCGCCATGAGTGCACCGGTCGTGCCAGACCGTCTCGATCATCCTCGACTGCGTGCGCGCCGCAATCGTGCCGAATTTGTCGATCGACCGCTGACAAACTCGTGGCGGGGTGCCCCACCGCGGGGCGATCCGTCTCGCCAAAGGCTGAGAAAGCGCCGAGTGCTGCAGTTGGCACCGAGCTTGCTGACGACCTTGCTGACGATAACGAAGACGCCACCAACAACCCAAGGAAGAACCCATGAGTGACCAGCAAGCCGCAACTGTAGACATCCTCGCGCTGCACGACCGCGCGAGCACCCGCGAACGCCGCGAGCGGCTCGCAAGCGCAGCGGTCGGCGTGATTCTGGGAGGAGCCGCCGCGTTCAGCCCGCGCTCGGCGGCGCGAGTTGTGCTCGGCGCCGCTGGTGCCTTGTTCCTCGCGCGCGGTCTCTCCGGCCTGAGCGTGCGACAAATCAGCACGTTCGTAACGAAACGGCTAACGCGGCGTAAGGACCTCGAAAAGCGCTTCAAAGACGGCGAGTATGACATCGTCGACGCCGCCTCCTTCGACTCCTTCCCCGCCAGCGATCCGCCGAGCTACTCGCCCGGGGCTAGCTGAACGCACTCGACCTGTGACCTGAGATGGCTTACTCGGGCCCATCGGAGCACTGCTCCCGGTGCCCCTAACATTGATAGCGAAAATCGTGCTCTGGAATACCAGCGACTTGCACTGGGTTGCTGTGCTGCTCGGGCCGACTCCACCGGCCCCCGCGCGCGCCTCGGACGCGAGTCCTGTGCGCGATCCCCTGTTGCCACAACCACGAGGGTCAGCATGCATCACTCCACCACCCAGTCGGGGCAATGTGTCACGGGCAAAAGCACTGTGAGTCGGCGCCGAACCGCGCCAATTGTCGGCGTTTTGCGGTGCTCCGTCGTGACTTCCAAGCCTGGCACGAAGCGTGCTCTCAGCTGGACCGAAAGCTGACCCATGTCGCGCCGCGCACGCCTCACCGTCTTGGAGCTAGGAGCTTCGTCCACCGCCTGGGCAGCGTGCCGGGGCCTCGGCATGGATGACTGGATCGTCGTCGCTCAACAACGGGACGAGCCGGCCCCTGAATTCACCGAGCGGGTGCGCCAGCGAGCGCGACGCTTACGCAAGGAAGACGCGCAAATCGACTCGGTCGACGTGTACACCGCGGAGCGGCGTGACGCGCGCGGCGCGGCGGCGCGACGCGCAGTGATCGAAGCGCTCGGCGGACAGCTAGCCGAAGGCGGTCGCCTGACGCTGTGGTCGGCCTCCGAAGACTCGCACTCTGACGCAGAGCTCTCTGCCATTCTGGCGCAATTCGGACCGACGCTTGCCAAACGTCAGATCGCAATGAACCACCAGAACTGCGAGGCTGAGCCGCCCTCCGGCGTTCGACACGTTCCGCCCGAGCGCCCCGCCACGTTGCACCTGCATGACTTCGACCTCGACGACTTCGGTTGAGCGCTGTGCGAACCCCCGAGTAATACACAGGCTGGGGATAGGCTGGGATTAGCTAGCTGAACGTTGCAACTCTGATCCAGGTCTGTGTCGAACGCGTGTCTGTGTGAGCCCAGTAACCGCCTCTGTGTCAGCTGTGTTGCGCCCGAGTGACCGACAGTGCGACGGTGACTCACTCATCAGGGTGGGCTGGGAGACGCCGACTGTCGGCCGAACCGCTGTTCGAGGGAGAGACGCGGACTCGACAAGCTTTAAGGACGCGACGAATGATGCCCTTGTCGTGTACCTCGGCTCGGCCAACGCA
>DATCFJ010000635.1:0-6082 GCA_036509605.1 Polyangiaceae bacterium
TGGCGCCGCCGCTTGCCGGCATGCCACCGAGACCGGTGGTGTTGCCCATGGCGCCGGCTGCCCCCGCGTCGGACAGCGGCGAGTCACCGCCGCCACCGGCCACGTCTGGGGTTCCGCCGTTCGCAGCGACACTGCCGGCGTTCGACGTATCAGCATCGGCGTTCGCGGCGCTGCCGCCGCCCGCGTCCACCAAGCTGGAGGTGTCGTCGCCACCGTTGCTGAGCCCTGCGCCGCGCCCCAGGAGCGAGGAGTCATACACCGAACAGGCCAGCGACGCGGCGACCGCGACGGCAGCGACGAGCAGGGCGACGCGCCGACTTCGTTTTCGTGGAGCCAACGGGAGCGTGTGGTTTTTCGGCGTCATCGGTGTCGACAAAGCAGGAGCGGCTCAGTACGGGCCAGAACTAAGGGTGTTCGTTCGAGCACGGATCAATCCAACTACTTTAGCGGAGCGGCGCTGCGTCGCAACCAGCGCAGGTGTGCTGGTGCGGCGCCCGCGCACACGGCGCTACATCGGACGCGCGGTTTCACGCGTGATCAGTGTGGGTCATTCGTAGGGGTAGCCGCCGACGATGCGCGTATCGCCATCGAGATATGGGCCTTCGAAGCCGTTGGGGCCGCGGTGCCAGATGAAGTGCGCGTGCGCCGCTTCGAACGCGGCTTTTCGCTTATCGCCGTCGTGCGCCAGGTTACGAAAGTAGTCCGTATGCGGCACACCGGCGACTCCGAAATAGAGCGCGACGATGCGTGGCGGGTCGACCGCGACGGTGGCCTCCGGGCGCCACAGATTGTGGGCGAGCGCAAGGTCTTGATAGAACGCGGCGGTGCCGCGCGTGTCGCCGCGCTCGAACGCCGCCTTGATAAAATCCCCGAACGCCGCCGTCTTGTCTCGGAAGGTCGCTCCCGCACTCGTCAGCGAGCCCGCTACTGCGTCGAAGGTTGCCCGCGCCTGTTGATAGTTGCTGAGCATGGTTCGATCGCTTGGGCAGCGATCGAAGGGCACGATCGCAATCAGCTCGACCGAGTCTGCGCCGAGCACGCAGTTCGGCCCAACGAACGCCTGCGCCGCCACCATCAGTGCAGAAGCTGCGGCTGCCAGCTGTGCGCTTACCGCCGTAGATGGCACGGGGGAAGGAGCAGAGCTTGCAGACAGCGCTGCTGGCGTGGCGCTCGAGGCCTGTAGGGCCGGACCCGTGCTGCAGTGCAGTGACGCTCCGCTGTTGACGAAGCCGGCTGGGCAACGGGGCGGATACAGCGCGTCGCCCTCTGCGCAGGCCAAGAGCCGCGCACAATCATCGCGATACGTGTCGACACAGCTGGCATCCGCGTTGGCGATGAGCGAACCGCACACGCTGCCCGGGTGCGCGCTTTGGTAGCAGGCACACACGCGATCCGCGGCGCGCGCGTCGCCCGGTGCAGTCGCCGTCGCGCCGCGTTCGGGCGTCATGCCCATGTCGGGCGCGCTGCCGGCTGCATCCCAAGTGACGCGCAGGCGCTTAGTGCTCCCGTCGGACCACGAGAAAAGCGCTTCGAGTGGCGCGCCTGAGGGAATGGGCGCGACGAGGGTCATGCTGCCGTCTCGCACCCAAGTGATGGCGTCACCCAGCCCGCCGCTCAACACTTGCAGACCCACACCGCGGGGAGCTTTGCCATTGGCGGGATAGCAGCGAATGTACAGCCACTCGCGATACTTCTTGGTGATCGGGCAGCCACCCGAGCCGGTGACCGCGGTTTCGCCGCCGAGCGCGTCCCACGCTTCTGGCGGAGGCACGCGCGACCGGCCGGGCTCGAGCGTCAAGCGCGCTGGCGCAGCGCTCGGTTTGCTCTCTTGCATGGCGCGCAGCAACGCGCGCGCGACCGCGTCGTGACCTTTGGGCGTTAGGTGAATATCTGCAGGGAGGAATGCGCCGGGTTCGGCGGCGGCGAGTGCGGCGCTTGCGTCCAGTGCGACGCCGCCTGTCTGCTGCACGCTCTCCACCAAGTCCTGAATCAAGACCCGCGCGGGTGCCAAATCTACCGTGGATTTGCCGTGCTTTGGCCATTCGGCGTTCGAGACCATGACGTCGATCGGCAAAACGAGCAGCACGAAGCGTGCGCCGAGGGCCTCCGCTTGCTGCTTGGCTTGCAAGACCTTCTGCGTGAGGGGCGACGTGGCGCGCACCAGCTCGAGGGGCTCCGCGCGCACCGCGGCGAGCTTGAGCCGCTCTTGGTCACGCGCGGACAGCGCGGCCAGGACCTGCTTTGCTTCGTCGTTGCCAAGGACGCTCTTGGCGCGCTGCGCGAGCTCGGCCTCGAAGCGGTTCCTCAGCTCGACGGCTTGCCGAATGTAAAGTGCGGTGGCGTACACCGCTCGCCCTTCTTCGCCAACGCCCGGCACGACGATGTCACCGGGGTTGGCGTCGGCGGCAAGGTAAACGGAGCCTGGCGCGCCGGGGTCGAAGCCCGCTGAGCCGCTGCCGAGCTTCAGCTGCTCCCAGACCAGCGCTCTGACCTTCGACTCAGCGAGGCGATAACCCTCTTCTGCGTAGGTGGCCTGCGACTCGTACAGCCGCGCGCGCCGCTCGGTCTCGGCGCGCGCGGCGATTTGCTCTTGGCTGAACGATTGCCCGAGCGCGAATAGATCGCGAAAAGTGCCCTCTGACGGGTTGCCGCGCTCGGTGTCTTGTGCGGGCGCCGCGCTCCGCCGGTACCACCATTGGCGAAACGCGAACACCAGATGAGAGCGCTGAAAGAGCAGCTCGCGCCCGGGAAATTGCCTGAGCTTAGTGGGCGCGGTTTCCCGACGCACGGCCCAACCGTCCCACACCACGTGCCGTTCTGAGTTGGGTCGCTCGGCCTCGAATGGATCGTTGGCGAAGTTTACCACGTACACGATCGTGGCCGGGTGCCTGCGCTGCCCAAGCTCCTTCATCGAGCGCAAGAATTCAGGCGGGCCCCAAGTCGGCACGCCCGCGTTGTACACGGGTAGCTGCGCTAGCTCCCCGAACCGAGCCGGGAACGCTTGGCTTGCTTCGACTCCGAGCCCGAACGTTTGCGAGTCGCCCACGAACAGCACTTCCCCCTTGGCGGGTGAGGGCTCGGTACCGGCGTTGCTGCCGCGAAAGCCGCCCGAATGAATGAACACCGAGCTGACGGGGGCTCCGCCGAACGCGATCTGCGTCGACGCGCCGGGGCGCAACCGAACGCCGTACGCGGAGTCGCTCAGGTACACGTTCAGGTGTGGGAACGCGCCGTGATCGCGGGCTCGGAACACGAGCTCTGCGAGCGCGAGCCCGACCATGAGCCCCAGCAATACCGCGAACGCTCCGCGCGCATGCCGCGCCTTGCCACTCCGGCTCTTGTTCATCGCTCGCGTCTTCCTGCTTGAACCGTCACTGCCCCGGGCAGCTCAGAAGATCGTATACACGAATGGCGCAACATAGCTGAAGCCTTCAGTCAGCACGAGCAATAAGCCGGCCAGGAGCAGCACTACGAGCAACGGAATCAGGAAGAACTGCCCGCCATTTAGCAGGTGTCGCACTAGCTCTATCAGCGTCTGTGCGCGCGACGCAACGCGGCGGAACACGCTCGGCGTTTTCAATTAGGCCTCCGAAACAGGCAATCTTCGACCAATAGGCCGTCGATGGCGTGCGCCGACAAGAAGGCCAGCGCATCGGTTGCGTGGGCGACGATGGGCTCGCCTGGACCGTTCAAGGACGTATTGAGCGCTATCGGCGCGCCAGTGTGCTGATTGAGCTCGGAGAGCACGGCCGCGAGCAGCGGAGTTGCGCCGGGCGTGACCGTCTGCACGCGCGCGCTGCCGTCCACGTGCGTTACGGCGGCCAGGTTGGCGCGGCGTTCCGGCTTGACCGAGCAGATACTGGTCATGAACGGCGTCAGGTCATTGGGCGCGTCCGTGAAGAAATTGCGTGCGTGTTCCGCGAGCACTGCGGGCGCGAAAGGACGAAACGGCTCACGCTGCTTAATCAACCGATTGAGTCGTTCTCGCGTCTGGCTCTCTTTCGGTAGTGCGAGCAGTGAGCGCTGACCGAGCGCGCGTGGCCCCCACTCGAAGCGACCGCTGCACACGCCCAGGATGCTGCCGCGGGCCAGCAGCTCACCGACGGTGCGCGCCGGATCGTCGAGCCGTTCCGCGCTGAGCCCGAGCTGCCGGGCGAGGCCGAGCGCCTGCTCGAGCGATACCTGCTCGCCCAGGGCGGCGTGTTGCATTGCAGCGGGGCGTGCCTCGCCCGCTTCGATCGCGCCGAGCAGCGCGGCTCCCAGCGCTCCGCCCGCGTCGCCGGCCGCTGGTTGCACGAAAACTCGGGAAAAACCGGCCTCCCGCGCAATGCGCGCGTTGGCGACGGCATTGAGCGCCACGCCTCCGGCGAGACAGAGCGCATCCTCGCCCGTTTCTCTTTTGGCTCGCCGAGCGAGACCCAGCAAAATTTCCTCAGTCACGGTTTGCAGCGTAGCAGCCACGTCCGCGTAGCGCTGATCGCTGCTCGACGCGGCAAGCTCCCAGGGCAAACCTGGGCGCCGCCGCGGGCCGAGCAAGTGCTCGAGGTCGGCAGAAAAACCCAGCTCGCCGCCGCGCTCGTACTCGAAGTAGCGCGCGCACAGCTCGAAGCTGCCGTCCGCGTGCAGAGTGACGAGCTTCTCGAACAGCTCGCGATAGCGCGGGAGCCCGAAAGCGGACAACCCCATCACCTTGTGCTCGCCCTCATTCACCTCGAAACCGAGGTAAGCCGTAATGGCCGCGTACAGCAGGCCGAGCGAGTGCGGATACGGCAGCGAGCCGAGCAGCTCGATCTGAGTGCCGTTGCCGCGGTAGATCGCGGTCGTTACGTCTTCACCGACGCCGTCGACCGTCAAGATGGCTGCCCGCGGATACGGGCTCAGCAAGAATGCGCTGGCCGCGTGCGATCGGTGGTGCTCCACACAACGCACGCGGGCGCGCGGCACGCCGACTAGCTCCGCGACTTGGTCCAACACCCAAAGCTTCGAGCCCAGCTGCACCGACAGCGCGCGCGAGAAGTGCCGCACGGAGCGCGGGTAAGACTGCAGCAACCAGCGCAGCACTCGTTCGAGTTTCCGGTACGGGCTCTCGTAAAAGATGACGGTGTCCAGATCTTGAGGCGAAATTCCGGCTAATCTCAAACAGGCGGCAACCGCGCGCCGCGGCAAGCCGGGATCATTCTTGAGCCGTGACAGGCGCTCTTCTTGGATGGCCGCGACGACCGTGCCGTCCACGACCAGCGCGGCGGCCGCGTCGTGATACAGACCCGAGATGCCTAAGATGGCGGCCATGCGAGACTCGCTCGGCCTCTCAGGGCTCGCTTGAAAAGCCGTGCCGCCGGTTTGGCTTGAGCCGCCAAAGGAGCGCAAACGGCGCCAGCAGGGCGTATAGCGCGAGCATGGTCACGCCGTACAGCGCGCCTGATACTGCGCGCCCGATGCGACGGAACGCGCGCCAAGCCTGCCAGCGGCGGGCGAAGGCCAAGGCACGAGGCCCCTCGGTCTCGCCGCCGAGCTCGTCCAGCAGACGCGCCGAGTAAGCCTCGTGCTGACGTTCGTCGCGGATCAGCTCTTCGAAGAGTTGCGCGAGCCCGAGCGCGCCACGCTCGCGCGCGAGCTTGGCGTAGATTTCGAATTCGACCCGCCCACGACGCTCTGCGGCGTGAACGAAGGCGAGAAACCGAAGCTCGCCGAGCCGCTCGAATAGGCCCTCGCTGCCGGCGCTTGGTCTCGAAAAGGCGGCTCCGCCGGCAACCCGCGAGAGCGCCTGCGCGTGCTCAGCGAATGCTCGCGCGTGGCGCGCCTCATCCAGGGCGTGGCGCAGATAGAGCGCTTGGCGTCGTTCGTCCGGGCAGGCTCGAGCGGCATCCCGAAGCTCGAGCTCGCTCTGCGCCTCGGTGCACGCGAAGCCGTACAGCAGCCGCGCTGTGCGTAGCGGTGCCCGAAACGACCACCGCCCGCCCAGTCGAGCCAGCGCGCGGACCCACCAGAGGTCTCGAGACCTCCAGAGCGCCCAGGCTGCCATGCCCACGAGACTAGACGTTTCGGCGCTCTGGTGCCAACACCGACAAAACGGCTTCGGCCG
>DATCFJ010000636.1:0-2283 GCA_036509605.1 Polyangiaceae bacterium
ACGGAAGTGCCAGGTGCCGTTGTCGGGCTGGGCTTGGATGGCCAGCTGCCATTCGCCGAGCGCTTGCTGCTCTTTACCGAGGTCGTAGTAGGCGTCGGCGAGCGCGGCGTGAGCTTCGTAGCGGCTCGGACGGAGCTCGAGCGCTTTGGTCAGGTCGGCAATCGCGTCTTTGGCTGCGCCTTGGCGTTGGCGGAGCACGCCCCGCTGCCAGTACGCATCGGCTAGGCCTTGATCGAGGCGCAGGGCTTCGGCCAGGGCATGCTCGGCCTTCGGTACGTTGCCGGCTTCGTTGGCGGCCCAGCCCGCGTACAGCTGGTATTCGGCGCGGTTCGCGTCGAGCTCAACCGCGCGTTCGAGCAGGCGCAGCGCCTCGGCGAGCCGCGTGCCTTCGATCAGCAGAGCGCGACCGAGACAATGGTTGGTTTCGGCGGAGTTCGGGCGATCCGCCAGCACCTTGCGCAGTAGCTCTTCGGCATCTTTGGGGCGGCCGGCGGAGACTTTGCCGCAGCCAACGCGCAGCATCAGGTCGGGGTCCTTGGGAGCTTTGGCGAGCGCGCCCTCGTACTCCTTCAGCGCTTCCTCGGTGCGTCCGGAAGCTTCGTAGAGCAGGCCGCGCTCCAGCGCGAGGCCCGGGTAGTCTTTGTCGACGGAGCCGACTTCGTCGAAGGATTTGCCGGCTTCGTCGAACTTCGAATCGCGACGCAGGGCAACGCCGAGCTTGAACTTGGCGCCCAGATCCTCGGAGTCCATCGTGACCGCTTTTCGGAACTCGCCCGTGGCTTCTGGGTAGCGGCCTTGCGAGAGCGCGACGTCGCCCAGCGCTTTGTGAATCGCGGGTTGATCGGGCAGCTTAGCGCGCGCATCCGCAAGCGTCTTTTGTGCTTCGTCGTTGCGACCCTGTTGGCTCTGCAAGAGCGCGAGCGCGATGTACACGTCCACGGTTTGCGGGTCGTCGCTCGGCGCCTTGAGCGCGTCCTTGTATACGACCTCGGCTTGCGTGCGGTTTCCGGCAGCTTCTAGGGCGCGCCCGTACCAGTATGCGACGGGCACCGCTTGCGGGTAAGTGTCGCGCAGCTTCTTCAGCATCAAGTTCGCGTCCTCGACGCGCTCGAGGGCGAGCTTGGACTTGGCGACGCCGATTTTGGCCGATAAATCGTCGGGGTCGGCTTGGGTGCTGGCCTCGAAGCGAGCTTGCGCTTCTGAGTAGCGACCTGCGCGGTACAGCGCGTCGCCCAGGCCGTTCAGCGCGCGAGCGGCCTTCGGGTTGATCTTGAGCGCTTCGCTGTAAGCGGCTTCCGCCTGCGACATGCGCGAGCGCGCTAAGTGGATGTCGCCGAGCAGCGTCTGCGCGCTGACCATTTCGTCAGGGCTGGCGAGGCTCGAGTCCTTGGCGACGGTGCCGAGGAAACGAAGCGCCTCGGCTTCGCCGCTGCGCGCGGCTCCACTGATGCGCGCCAGCAAGATGCGGGCGCCGACATGGCTAGGATTCAGTGTGAGTGCGTCGCGGGCGGCGGCGGCAGCAGCAGCAAGGTTACCTGCGGCATAACTGGCGCGCGCTAGCCCGTACGCGCTGCGCGCGGTTTTTTGCGCGGCTACCGCTTGTTCCCAAACCGCAGCTGCGGCTTTGGGGTCGCCGGCACGCAGCGCTATCTCACCGCGCAAGATGGCTCGATCTGGATCGCTGGGCGTCGCCGGCAAGCTGTCGAACAGTTGCTTCGCGCGCGCGATCTGCCCTTCTGCGGCGGCCTGTGCGCAGCGCGCCAGCGCGACGTACGGCGTGTCCGCGTGCTCAGCCAGCTCGGCCAGCAGCACGGAAGCGCGCGCGTGGACCTCGGAGTCGGAGCCGAAGCGCAACTCCTCGGAGTACGCGGCAAACGCGGCGTAGGCCGGCAACTCACGCACGCGTTTGGCCGAGGCGCGCGCCGATTCGATCGCCGCCAAGGCTTGCTTGGCGGAGGGATAGGTGTCGGTCGCTAAGTCGGCGCGAACGGTCGACACCGTGCTCGCGACGAGCTGCGCGTAGTCGCCCGCTTTGAGGTGATCGATGACGACGTACGCGCCAAACGGTCCCACCGTGGGCACGAGCGCGAGCGCGGCGCCGCCGACGAACAGGACGAACAGACCGGCGTACAGTTGAAAGCGCGACTTTCGTTTGCGCGGCAGCACCTCGGCGCCGCCAACCGCACGACCCACGGGCATCGAGACGTGCGTCGGGCCGCCCGCTGCGGCGGGGCGCGGCTGATCCTCTTGCGGGATCGCGCCGAACTCCATGTCTTCTTCGCG
>DATCFJ010000637.1:0-2944 GCA_036509605.1 Polyangiaceae bacterium
GGCTCGGTCTGTCGACGGTGATCGCTTACTCGGAAGGTCCGCGAGGTTCTCGACGGAGGGTGAAGCCTCGCTCCGTCGAGCGCTGTACGCTCTTGGCGGCGGAGCGCGGTCGCCTCGCGTCCACCGAGGTCCTGGGCAGAGCGCGACCAGACGGCCCGTGCCGCCGCCGGGCATGGTAAACTCCCTTTCATGCTCGCCAAACATTGGCTTGGGATGGCTGGAACCCTGCTAGTTGCGTGTGCTGGAAAATCGGACGGCTCGCCGGCAATGGGCGGCAACGCGGGCGGTAACGCGGCGGCAGGCGCCAGCTCGCTCGGCGCTTGCGACCCGCTCGCGGCGATCACCACCTCCGTCCAACTCGATGTTTCACAAGTCGTGGCGGCGGGCCAAGCGAGCGATGGCTCTCTCTACGTCATCTACAACCGCGATCAGCTGTTCGTCGGCAGCGACACGGATCTAGTAGAGCGAGTCGTGCTTGGCTCGGGCGAAAGCCCCAGTCAAACGGACCTCGACTACACGGATGATGATGGCACACCGGTGGTGGTCGAGGTCGTCCACGACGACATGGGCACACGCATGGCCGTCGCTCATGGCATGCAGAAAAGCAAAGGTATCGACAGCGGCAACGGCGAGCCGCTCACGCCAGTCGACGCCGCGCTCGTCGCAAAGCTGAGCGCCAGCACGACACAGACGTTCGATGTCGACTTCGCGGCGTCATTGGCCGACGGTCGCGAGCTGGTGGTGATCGCGCCCGTCCGCGGCAGTAGCTACGATGAGTTTCGCGTCTTCCTCGGACCAGTCGATGCGGTCGCCCAGCAGACGGTGACGAACTTCCAGTCCTCGCAGAGCGGCCAGCGCTTCGCCACGGTTACGATCGGCGGCGCGCCCGCCGACCTGACCTACTTGGCGGGCGGGCCGAGCGCGCTCAACCCTGCCGGTGGACCATCAACGCTCACCATCGCCGGAACGGCCTACGCACTCACTGAGGGCCCAGTGTCAGCTGGCGCGGGCTACCTCTGCCTTGCGAATTGAAGCTTCAATGGCATGTCGGGTCGCGCCGTGCGCGCACCACGCACAGCCGCGAATTTCTCGAACCGCGGAACTTCTTCGACCGCCGTTCCGCTTTCTGGCACATGTGGCGGACTACTTCGGCGCGCGTCGCCGCTCCGGTGTCTTCATCAAGGCCCAGAAATCCGTCTCCAAGGCCTCGGCAACGCGCACCAACGTTCTCAGCGTCGGATTCGCTCGCCCCTCCTCGAGCGCCTGCCAGCGCTTGTAGTCGATCCGGGCGCGGTCGGCGGCGTCCTCCTGGGTGAGCTTGGCGGCTACGCGGGCGCGGCGGATTTGGCCGCCTGCGTCCTTTAGGACTCCGCTTTCGGCGTTCGGCCGATAGTGGGCTTTGGTTCGGCGCGCGCGGGCCACGCTCCCGGGTTAGCGGGATGGATTCGGAGCGCACACCGTAGTATATTGCGGTGTCTATAACAATCCCGGGGATCGCTTTAACTTGGCTCCGTTCGAACGCATCAGTGCAGCAATTGCTTGGCGAGGGGCGCTTTTGTGCGCGCTGGCTTGCAGGGCGGGCGCGCGATGACAGACGACGCACACGCCGATCTGGTCGCCCGCGTTGAGGCCCGCGTGGGGCTCACCCTCAAGGGGAAGTGGCGGATCGATCAGCTCATCGGCGTGGGCGGCATGGCTTCGGTCTACGCGGCGACGCATCGCAACAATAAGCGAGTCGCGGTGAAGATGCTGCACCCCGAGCTGTCGATGAACGCGGCGGTGCGCCAGCGCTTCCTGCGTGAAGGGTACGTCGCGAACTCAGTTGGGCACTCGGGCGCGGTGAGTGTCGATGACGACGACGTGACGGATGACGGCTGCGCGTTTTTGGTCATGGAGTTGCTTGAGGGCGAGACGCTCGACGCGCGCTGGGAGCGTAAGGGGCGACGGTTCGAAGCGACTGAAGTGCTGGCAGTCATGGATCAGGTGCTCGACACGCTCATCGCCGCACACGAGAAGGGCATCGTTCATCGTGATCTCAAGCCGGAGAATCTGTTCCTCACGTACGCGGGGCAGGTAAAGGTACTGGACTTTGGGATTGCGCGGGTGAGGGAGCTGAGCGCGGGAGCTTCGAGCACCCAAACCGGTAGCTTGATGGGGACGCCGACCTTCATGCCGCCGGAGCAGGCTCGGGGCCTCTGGGCTGAGGTCGACGGTTCGAGCGACATTTGGGCGCTCGGCGCGACGATGTTCACGCTGCTTACCGGGCGATACGTGCATATATCGAGGACCGTGAGCGAGGCGCTCGTTCTTGCGGTGACTCAGCCAGCGCCTTCGGTTGGCTCTGTGGGTGTGGCGCTTCCTGCGGAGGTTGTCGCGCTTGTCGATACGGCGCTCGCTTATGAGAAGAGCCAGCGTTGGCCGGATGGGCGAGCCATGCAGGAGGCGCTTCGCCACGCCTACCAGATGCTAGCTACGAAGCCGATCTCGCTGCTCGAGGCGATCGCGGAGGATGCGCCGGTTGGCAGTAGTAGTCGCGGAGCCGCTGTATCCGCTCCTCGGACACCTACGACCGCTGATGGAGTTTCTGCGACGATGCTCAGTGGCGGACCGCGCGCTCGCGTGGCGATGCCGAGAATGCCCCTTGTGGCAATCGGTGGTGTTGTGCTGCTCGTCGTATTGATCGCCGTTGTTGGCGCTCTTCGTAGCCACTCGGCCGCGGACGGACGCGCCGAGCCCAGTGTGGATCGCATCGCGGCGAGCGCTCCGACTGTTGTAAGGTCGACACCCGCACTGCCCTCCGTCGAACCGGCAGTCACGGAGCAAGTTGTGGTTCCGTTAGAGCGCTTGCCGCTCGCTTCGGCGACTCCGCCAGGCGCCCTGCCCAGAGATCTACCGAGGAAGCCGGCAGATGCGGTTCGTTCGCTTGCAACGGCGCTGCCCGTTT
>DATCFJ010000638.1:0-3246 GCA_036509605.1 Polyangiaceae bacterium
GAACCTTCGACGCGCATGAACATGTATTGCGAGCCCCAAGTCCAATACATGTCGCTGTCGGCGTTGAGTGGGAAGGCGCGAGTCGTCGGATCTCCGGCGTTGCACGCGGGCGGCAAACCCACGCCAAGCTCAAGCCCCACGTAGTCCCCAGCAGGCCCCGCGATCGTCAGCGATTGGCTCGCTGGGGCGTCGAGATCGACCAACGCGATCCCGTACGGACGCGGCGCGCGGTTGACGTCCACCAGCTGAGCCGCCACACGCGTGCCGTCGTTCCTGAGCAGCACGGGCGACGAAAAATAAAGCTTGAGCAGGGACAGCTTGTACGGAGTGCCCGTTGCGGGCGTGACCGCTTGGCCAGTCATGAGCGGCACGCCAGCCCCGACGATCTCGATGGGCAACGTCACGCTGCTGGTACCGCTCGGCGAAGGCATGGGCGATTCTGGGCACTGGTCGCCGCCACCCGCGTCGCCAGCCAGCCCGGCCGCTCCAGCTCCGGCCGCTCCAGCCCCGGCCGCTCCAGCCCCGGCCGCTCCAGCTCCGGCGGCGCCAGCCGCGGCCGCGCTTTGCGGCTCACTTACTGAACCGCACGCAAACAGGCTCGAACACGCAACCGCGAAAAACCAACATCGCCCGATCATCTGCCCCTCCGCGAAGATAGTGCCCTCAGCACGCTCAAACCGATCAGTTTTTATACCTCGAGCCGCGCCGCAATCTCGCCCGCTCGGTCGTGCGCGGTCCGCGTGATTCTTGGCTGTCTTGGCTCCCTTGCACGAGAAACACGGGTTCAGCCTTTACAGCACCCAATCGGCGGGAAAGAATAGATAACTTGGACTTCCAGCGAGGCCGAGCGACCGCCCACAACCTAGTCGGCTCGAGCTGGCTGCCGGCGAGCAGCGCCGAGTCTATCGACATCAAAAGCCCGTGGACGGGACAGGTCATCGGGAGTGTGGGGTTGTCTGGGCGCGCGGACGTCGCGGCGGTCGTCGAGGCCGCGCGCGAGCCTGCCGCCGTGTGGGCAAAAACGCCGCTGAAAGAGCGCGTCCGGCCGCTGACGCGTTTTCACGAGCTGCTCACGCAAGCGCTGACGGAGCTCTCGGAAACCGTCGCGCTCGAATCGGGCAAAACCGAAGCTGAAGCGCGCGCTGGGCTGCTCCGGGGTCTGGAAGTCGTGGAGTTCGCGCAGAGCTTGCCGAATTTGGACCGCGGCGGTGCGCTGGAAGTATCGCGCGGCGTGACCTGCGAGTACCGGCGCGAGCCCCTGGGCATCGTCGCCGGCATCGCGCCCTTCAATTTCCCCGCCATGGTCCCGATGTGGATGTTCCCAATCGCGATCACGCTCGGTAACGCCTTCATTCTGAAGCCGTCCGAAAAAGTGCCACTCAGTGCGTGTCGCTTGGGCGAGCTGATGCTCGAAGCGGGCTATGCGCCGGGCTTATTTTCGCTGCTGCAAGGCGACCGTCGCGCCGTCGAAGCATTGATCGATCACCCCGAAGTGCGCGCCATCGGCTTCGTCGGTTCCACGCCGGCGGCTCGCGCCGTGCATGCGCGCGCCACCGGGCTCGGCAAGCGCGCCCTGTGCTTGGGCGGCGCGAAGAACCATATGATCGTCGCCCCAGATGCCAACGAAGCGATCACCGTGAAGTCGATCGTCGACTCCTTCACCGGTTGCGCCGGACAGCGTTGCATGGCCGGCAGTGTGATGGTCGTCGTAGGCGACGCGGATCGCTTCGTGAGCAAGGTCGTCGCCGCGGCCAGCCGCATCGAGCTGGGCAAAGACATGGGCGCGCTGATCGATCCGGCGGCACACGCCCGCTTGAGCGCGGGCCTCGCCGAAGCCGAGCGCGAAGGGGCACAAATCCTACTCGACGGCAGAGGGCGCGCCGCCCCCACAGGTTGGCAAGGCGGCAATTGGCTCGGTCCGAGCGTGATTGATCACGTGACTCCCGCCATGCAGAGCGCGCAGATCGAGCTCTTTGGCCCGCTTTTGTCGATCATTCACGTGAAGACCTTGGACGAGGCGCTGTCCCTTGAGCAACTGAGTCCGTACGGCAACGCGACCAGCATTTTCACGCAAAGCGGCGCCGTCGCTAGTTACGTCGCGGAGCGCGCAACGAGCGGCATGGTGGGCGTCAACATCGGCGTGCCGGTACCGCGCGAGCCATTCTCCTTCGGCGGCACGAAGGATTCCAAATTCGGTCAAGGCGACATGACCGGGCCGGCCGGTGTCGAGCTCTGGAGCAACTTGAAGAAGATCACCAGCAAGTGGGCGCTCGCCGAAGACGCCACCTGGATGTCGTAACGAAATCAAAACGATGACCCCGAAGACCGCGCACAAAAGGCCCAAGGCGATACAGCTCACCTCGCACCCGGGTGGGCCGGGCCCAAAACCGATCCCGGTGGTGTGGGGCGCGAAAGATCCGATGCTGCGCGGTCCGCTGATCGGCACTGTGACCAACACCGCGCAGCGCAACGTGATCGGCACGCACGCCGGTAGCTACTCAGTGTACCGGGCCGTCGCGGTCGCCGCCGGCGCGCTCGATCCGTTGCGCAAGCCGGATCTGACCAACACTTCTCCGACGCACGTGATCGGCCCGCACCCGAGCTGGTTCGACCCGACGAAGATCGTCTCGCTTGACCCGTTCGGAGCGCTCGTTAGTGAGGTTTTCAAGCCTTACTTCGAACAGGGCTACGACATCCGCCCGACCATGGCCGTGACGCGCGCGCACATCCAATTGCCCGAGCTGGAAGAAGCCATCGCGGCGGGGCGGCTCAAAGTGGATGGGCACGTTCTGAAAACGGGCGGCTCGGTGGTGGTCGTGAAGGCCGCGCTCGAACCGGTATGGTACCTGCCCGGAGTGGCCGCGCGCTTCGGCTGCGACGAATCCGACTTGCGGCGGACCTTGTTCGAGCATACCGCTGGCATGTTCCCGGAGCTCGTCACGCGTAACGACTTGGAAGTGTTCATGCCGCCAATTGGCGGCGCGACCGTGTACATGTTCGGGGACGTGCAAGGCATCTCCGATCCGAACAAGCCGCTGGCGGTGCGCGTGCACGACGAATGCAACGGCTCGGACGTGTTCGGCTCCGACATCTGCACATGTCGGCCGTACCTCACACATGGCATCGAGGAGTGCGTACGGACGGCGCAGGCGGGCGGTTCGGGCGTCATCGTGTACAACCGGAAGGAAGGCCGCGCCCTCGGCGAAGTGACGAAATTCCTGGTTTATAACGCGAGAAAACGCCAAG
>DATCFJ010000639.1:0-6350 GCA_036509605.1 Polyangiaceae bacterium
CGATGGTTCGCAGCGGCACACGCGGAACAATGCCGAGCTCCTCGTAGATCTGCTGGAATGGGCCG
Source organism: Polyangiaceae bacterium (assembly GCA_036509605.1). GTDB lineage: Bacteria > Myxococcota_A > Polyangia > Polyangiales > Polyangiaceae > PMG-095. Next base: position 66 of record DATCFJ010000639.1, read on the forward strand.
CCCGTGAGCCAGTGGATGCAGCCGTCGATGGTGTACGTCCCGCGGCTCCACGCCGTACAGACACCGCCCAAAGCGAGGTTGTGCTCGACGATGGTCGAGCGAAAGCCATTCGCCCGTGCATAGCAACCGGCGGAAAGGCCTGCCAGACCACCTCCAATAATGACGACGTGTGGTTCGGTCATACTGTGCGCAAAGCAAGCGGCGCGCCGCACCGTGTCTCAGCCCAATGCTTGCGTGCACGCAACCGCAGGCAGCTCCCGCGACGCAACGCTTGCGTGATTCGGCGCAGTCATTGCGCGTTCGGCGCGGCCAGGACGAAGTCGCGTGTGTCTAAATCATGATCGCGTTCACCGAACCCTTGATCCCGCCCCGCCCTGCGGCGCATCGGCGAGCGGCAAGAACCCGACGAGGCAACGCGCTTGCTCTTGCGAGCAAAGAATTCCGAGCCGGTGGTGTGGCGGTCTTGTTCACTTGGATGATGCCCCTCCTGACGATCAGGGGCACGAAAACACACGACATGAGCTGTTCGGTCTCGATAACATTGTGGTGTTTGCGAATGCGCTGGAGTTGCTGCACCTCCCGGTTGCCGACAGGAATCACCAATCTGCCGCTGTCCGCGAGCTGATCGAGCAACGGTGCAGGACCGTGTGGTGAGCCTGCGGCAACGGTACGAACTCACGGCGGGGCAGCTTGGACATTGCCGCCAGACCCAGAGATCTTTGATGCCGCGCGCGCGGATTTGGCGTTCGACCATCGTTTGCCGTAAATGAGAGAAGTCGTAGCTCGGTTGGGCAAGTGGCATGCAGGCCTCCAGCGCGCAGGATTGGTGCAAACGTCCGCGTCCGCATTGGCTGCGTTCGCGCCGCACGGGTGTTGCGAGTGAGCGCGCGTGCGCCGTTGGATCACACCTTGCAAGGAGCGTGTTGGTCCCGAGGCGAACGCAGCGCGTTCCTGCTCTCATGAGGAGTGCAACCGATGGCGAACACATCAATCCAGACGAGCAAGCACGAGCAGACACCTCCGCGTTTGGCAAGCGGCTGGGAGGCGCTGCGAGTGTTTCGAGACCTGCTCCGTTGGAGCTCGCTTGCGGAGCCCGAGCCTGGCGTGAGTTGCGACGGAACCGAGGTGCCGAGGTTCGAAGTGCGAGAGACACTGCCGGTGGAACCTCCGCGCTTGCCGGGCGAGGCTCCGCGAAAGCTTCCCGTAAAACCCCTTTGAGCTGGCTAACCATCTCGCTCGGAGGTGGTGCCTGCGCTCGTTGTTTCAAACTCAAACCTAGGAATGTTGCAAATGATGGCTGAAGCCTTGATGACTCGAACTGTCTACACCTGTTCGCCTGAGGATTCGCTGGAGCAGGCGACTCGCATCATGTGGGAGTCGGACGTTGGTTGCTTGGTTGTCACCGACGTTGAGAACAAACCGGTCGGAATGATCACCGACCGTGATGTCGCTATTGCAGCTTACACACAAGGCGTGCCACTCCGCGATTCTCGTGTCGCGAGCGCGATGGCGCAGCACGTCTTGACTTGCGCACCGAACACCCCGCTCGGTGAGCTCGAGATCTTGATGCGCGGCGCGCAAATTCGCCGACTGCCGGTCGTCGATATGCGTAGCAAGCTGATGGGAATCGTGACGCTTGGCGACATTGCGCGGAATGCCCAGTCGGGGCCGCTGCATATGACCGAGATACCGGGACTGGCGCGCACTTTCGCCGCGATTACCGAACGCCGGTGCGCTGCGAGTGCGGCGCAATAGTGGCCTGACCTTGAACGTCTGGGCGCCTTCCGCGGCGCTCAGAGAGCGCCCTGCCGTGCCGCGCTGGCATACTCGAAGTGGTGTTGCTGGTTGGGCGCAAGCGCTTCACCGCCGCGCGCAGAAGCTGCACGAGCACCGACCCCGCCCCGCGGGATCCGCGAAGAAAGCCTCGGCATGGAAGGTGCTCAGCCGGAAGAGCCGTGGCAGACAATGCGGAGAGGATGGGAGTATCATGCAACCCGCCAATGGACGCAGCGCTTGCGCAGCTTGTGTGTCGATTGGAAGAGCAGCCAATCCGAGGCTCCCCACGCTGCTCATGTCTGCAGTCCCCAAACAGTCGCTCGTACTGGAGGGGCTGATCAGGAACGCAACGGATTTGCTGCAGAAGCCATTCTCGACCGCGGAGCTATTCGCCAAGCTCGAAAGGCTTCTGCCTCAGCCCTCGAGCGCGACGACTCATGCATGATGACGACGCCGCGCCGCAGGTCCGCGCGTAGATCTATTCGTTTGGCGGCGTGAGCAATCCTTCGAGCACGGTGAGGAGCTCGTCGACCTTCACCGGCTTGGTGATGTACCGATGGAAGCCGGCCTGAATGCCGCGCCGGCGGTCCTGCTCCGAGGCGGCAGCGGTCAGGGCGATGACCGGGATGTGCTTCGTGTCTGGTGCCGCTCGGAGCGCTCGGAGCGCTTCGACGCCGCTCATGCCGGGCAGATTAATGTCCATGATGATGGCTTTCGGGTGTCGCTCGCGCGCGAGCTCGACGCCGAGCTCGGCCGTTGTTGCTGTCAACAGCTCGATGTTGTCGAAGGAGCTCAGTAGATCAGTCATGAAGGTGATGTTGGCCGGGTTGTCCTCGACGTACAGCACGAGCTGGTGCCCAGCCCCCGTGAACCGACGCGCTTCGATTGGGTGCATCGGGGGCGGCATGCTGGATCGCTGGGCAGAGACATGCACCCGTATGTCGACCCAGAAGTCGGAGCCTTCTCCCGGAACGCTGCGAAAACCGACCTCTCCCCCCAGCAATTCGGCGAGGCGCCTAGTGATGACCAGTCCGATGCCAGTCCCTTCGATAGGTCCGGTTTCCTGTCCCGCCCGTTGAAAGGGTTGAAAGAGCTTGTCTTGTTTCTCGAGGGGGATCCCCGCGCCCGTGTCCCGCACGGTGACGCGTACCCGTGCGGGTCCCGGTACGGAAACGACGAATACGACTGTGCCCGAGGTTCGGTTGTACTTGATCGCGTTCGAGCCGAAGTTCATCAAGATTTGCTTGAACCGGGTTCGATCCGTCAACAGCATGGGCAGCTCGACCGGCGGAATTTCGAGCGCTAGGCTGAGCCCCTGCGCTGTTGCCATCGGTTGCAAGGTGGCGGTCACTTCTTGGAGCACCTCCACCACGCCCACCGGCTCGGTGGAGATAGATACACCGCCGGCTTCGATCCGCGACAAGTCGAGAATGTCGTCGATCAGGCGCAGGAGGTGTTCGCCGCCTTTGAGGATTTGCGCGGCTCGTTCCCGGTGCCTGGGTGACAGCGGCTCCTTTTTGTCGCGTTGCAGGAGTTGCGCAAAACCGAGGATGGCGTTCAACGGCGTCCGCAGCTCATGACTCATCGAAGAGAGAAACTCACTCTTCGCAGCGCTGCCCGCCTCTGCGGCGGCTCGCGCAATCCGGAGCTCTTCGGCGCGGTGCTCGTCGTCCGTCACGTCCCAGATGGTCTTGACGATGCCGCCCTCCGCGGTGCGTCGGTCGATCACGCGCAGGCTTCGTCCGTCGCGCAATCGAACATCGAACGTCGTCGTCTGGTCAATCCTGCGTCGCGCGAGCCGTTCTTCGCGAAAACGCAGGCGCTCGGCGTCGTCCTTGAACTCGATGTCGCCGGCCCAGGCTTCGAGCAGACGTTCGTATGAGTTGCCAACTATCGGGCCCGTGAAGGAATCTCCAACCAAGCGCCGATACACGCTGTTGCAGAGCACTAAGCGATCGTCGCTGTCGAAGAGAGCGAAAGCGTCTTGGATGCTCTCGACGGCGCTGGCCAGGCGGTCGGCGAGCAGCTTGGTTGCGGCCGCCATGCGTTTACGTTCGCTGATATCGCGAATCGCCGCAGAGACAGTCATCCCCTGGTCGGTGCGCAGCGGGCTCAGGCTCACTTCAATTGGCAGCTCCGTGCCGTCCTTGCGACGAGCGAACAGCTCGAGCCCAGAGCCCATCGGGCGGGCTCCTGGAGCGGCGAAGCACCGACTCACGTGAAACGTATGCCGATCGCGGGCGCGCTCAGGGATCAAGAGCTCCAGCTGCTGCCCCAAGAGCTCAGCACGCTGGTAGCCAAAGAGCTCCTCGGCCCGCAGGTTGACCAACAGAATCCGCCCGTCGTTGCGCACCACGACCATGGCATCAGGGGCCGTGTCGAGCAGTCGATCGGAGAAGACGGAGAGCTCTCGAATGGTTTCGTTTCGTTCGGCTTCGACCGTCTTTAGTCGGGTCAGATCCGTGACGTCTTCGACTCGGTGAATAATGCACGTGACCTCACCGGTCTCATCCAACACCGGAGAGTTGACGGGGCTCCAGTAGCGTTCCTCGAAGCCGCCGCCTTCTGCTTGCGGTCGCCGAATATCGTACTTCTGGATCGGCATGGTGTCGGGTTGTCGCCCCGCCAACACTCGCTCGAGCGAAGCGCGCAGGTTGGTCGTACCAGTTGCCTGCGGATCGTCGGGATTGTCAGGGAAGACGTGAAACAAGAATTGGCCGACGATGTCGGGACGCTTCGTCATGGTGGCTTGCAAGTAGGCGTCCGTGACGGCGACGATCGCCAGGTCAGGCGCCAACACCAGGCAGCAGCCCGCGCCGGACTCGAACAGCAGACGAAAGTCAGGAGCCATGCGGTAACCTTACGCAGAAGACAGCGCCCGGCCCCGCGTCTTCGGTCCAGATACGGCCGCCCTGAGCCTCAACGGCCAGCTTGCAGAACGTGAGCCCCAGACCGCGGCTGCCGCTGGCCACGGCTTGTTCGCTGCCCGAGCCGAGCTGTGCGAAAGCGTTGACGACTTTCTCGCGCAACTCCGGCGCGATGCCAGGCCCCGCATCCGCCACTCGAAGCTCGGTTCCGTCGGCGACCCGCCTGCTCATGACGGTCACCGCGGTTTGACGTGGCGAATAGCGGATCGCATTCTCCACGAGATTGGCGAGCACGCGTCGGAGCAAGCCCACAGCATGTCGTCCGTCACCGGGCAGGATGGTTGCCAAGGGGGCCCGCGTTCCTACAAGTAGCGCCCTGAGTGCTGCACGCGTCGATCGGCGGAATGTCGGCTCGGGCGACGGGAGCAAGCAGCGCTCCTGCAAGGCAGATCACGCCGAGCACGGCTCTTGGGCGGGGTTTCATGCGAGCGTCATTTTCATTTCGTCCGACTCGGACTTCGCCTGACCGATACAAGTTGCGTGCCAATATCGGCACGACCTCGACATCGAGGAAGCGTGGCAACTGTCGTCTGCCAGCGGCTTTCTTTGCGAAGACGCTCTCGCCATCCTTTGGCTCCGCGCATCTCGTGCGGGCGGGCGCGCAGTCGATGCGCACAGGCCTCGGCTTCCAGGTCATTTCTTGTGCGGCACGTGTTGTGCATAAAGCGCTTCTGCGATGCCAAGTTACCGCGCGAGACTCACAATCGGACTGTTCGACTCGAAGAGTGTGGAGAAGCTCCCATTTACCGAAGTCGCCGCAGAGCCGCCTTGCGACTTCCTTGCCCACCTCAATGAACGCCTCAGACTCGAGGGCGGGGCTTCGCTTGAGCTGCTCGGTCGTTGGCTCGATGACTACGAACCGCATCGCCGTCCCCGCATTCATTTTCTGCGCGCTGCGGAGCTCGTGGTGCTGAAGAGCGCAGATCATTGGCCGTCGCTTAGTCACTGACGGGGTTGCGGCTCGGTTCCCGCGACGGCAAAACTCGATGCCTCGGACTCTTGCAGCGCTCCGTGTCCTTCGCGACGCTTGGATCCGTTCTAGCCTTGCCACGTTCGGTCTATTTCTGGTGGCGTCGTGCTCGCTCGACCGCTCGCTCGCAACTCGACTTCACGCCGAACCCCGCGGGCGATCGCGACAAAGCATTGCCGTCAAAGGGCCGTGTCCGCAAGACGCGGCGCTGGTCGAGGGCCGATATTGTACCAAGGTCGACCAGCATTGCCTGCGTTGGCTCGACGATCCGGAAATGCCCTTCGCCCGTTGTGCGGTGTATGCGGAGCCCGCGAGCTGCATGGGAAAGCGGGTGCCAATGCGGTATTGCATCGATCGCTATGAATACACCAGGCCAGGCGAAGGGTTGCCCGTTGGCGGCGCGAGCTTCAACGACGCGAGCCGCGTCTGCTCAGCGCTTGGCAAGCGTATTTGCAGTGAAGCCGAATGGAACTTCGCTTGCGAGGGCGAGCAGATGCTTCCATACCCATACGGCTTCTCACGTGCCGAGGTATGCAACCAAGACCGTCGGCAACTCCTCACGTCGGGGCTCAAAGGGCAGGTCCTGCGGGACTGGCGCGAGCCCTCAACCGG
>DATCFJ010000640.1:0-4687 GCA_036509605.1 Polyangiaceae bacterium
TCGCCTGCGTCGACGAGCTGGTGGAGCGCGCTCTGCGCGGCGAGGCACGCCCTGTCCGCCTGGACGCCGACGCGCCCGGCAAGTTCATACCCGACGTCTGACGCTCGAGCCAATCCTTCTAGGATCGGCTCAAGCCAAGTCTCGCGCGGCGGCCAAGGCCGCGTTGTAACCGCACATGCCGTGCACGCCGCCACCGGGGTGCGTGTAGCTCGAGCACAAATACAGCCCTTTTACCGGCGTGCGATAGCGGTAGTAAGGGAAGGCCGGCCGAAATAGCAGCTGATTGGTCCAAGCGTTGCTGCCTCCGCCCAAGTCGCCGCCGAGCAAGTTTGCGTTGCCGGCCTCCAGGTCTGGGGGCGCGCCAAGCTTGCGCTCGAGGACCGTGGCCTTGAAGCCGGGGGCCAGCCCTTCGATGCGATCACTGACTCGATCGGCGAAGCGCTCACGCTGTGCATCCCAGCCGCCGTCTACGAGAGAAGGCACGTGTGAGTAGCAGTACAGCGTGTGCTGTCCGCGCGGCGCCCTGCGCGAGTCGGCCAGGCTTTGCTGGCCGACCACGAGATAGGGAGCCTCGGGCAGCTTGCCGTCGCGCACTTCTTTGGTGTAGCGGCCGAGATCGCGCAAGCTTTCCGACACATGCACCACCGCGCTCTGACGCGCCTCGGCATTGGACCAGGGTACGGGTTCGGAGAGCGCGTAGTCGACCTTGAACGTGCCAAAGCCGCGCGTAAATCTGGACATTTTTCGTCGCAAGCCGCCCGGTACGTTTCCTGGATCGAGCAGCTTCAGATACAGCGTCGGTGCGGCCGTGTCTGCGATCACGCCGCGCACAGCGCGCAGTTCTTCGCCGTTGTCGAGCACGACTGCGACCGCGTGGCCCTCGCGCACCACGATGCGCTCGACTCGCGCGCCGAGCCGCAAACGGCCGCCGCAGCCTTCGAGCAGCGTGACGAGCGCGTTGGTGATGCTCTGCGCGCCGCCGACGGGCACCGTGTACCCGCCTGTGGAAGCGGTCATGCCCAGCATGTAGCCGACACCCGCACCAAACCAGTCCTCTGGCCCGACGTCGACGTGCAGACCGAGGCTTGGGATCACACGTCGCGCCGCTTCGCTCTCGAACAGCGCGCGCGCAAAGCTACCGCTGCTGCGCGCAAACGACCAGGCGATCTTGGCGAGGTTCTTCAACCCAACCTTGAGCATGGGCCGAACGGAAGGGAATGGCCCAAGCAAGGCCGGCAGCAGATCGGGCTCGACTCGCGCGTGAAACTCGGCGAGCGTCCGCCAGGCTTGGCCGTCCCGCCGCGAGCCGAAGTGCGCCGCTGCAAGCTCGCCATCGCGCGCGATGCAAGCGTGGCTTCCATCGAGCGCCGGGTGACAGCTCTCGAACTTCATGTTCCGCCACTCCACTCCGGCTTGGCTGAGATCGAGCTCCTGAAACGCGGGGCTGGTCTTGGCAAACGGAAAGAACGCGGCGCCAACGTCGTGTACGAAGCCCGGCAGGGTCAGCTCCTCCGAGCCGAGTGCGCCGCCGGGACGCTTGCCGTTCGCCTCGAGCAAGAGGACGCGAAAGCCTCGACGACACAAGATGTTCGCGGCAACTAGTCCGTTCGGGCCCGAGCCAATCACGATCACGTCTGGGTCCGGCACTCGCCCAAGCCTACACCGATTCCTTTCCATTGGCCGCTAGACGCGCTATGTGGGTGGTGTGCTCGCACTCGGCGTCGATCCCGGTACGCTCCACCTCGGCTGGGGAGTGGTGTCGCGCGAGGGAAATCGGCTCTGCCACGTCGCGCACGGCGTGATTCACTTGGACGGCAAGACCGCAATCGCCGATCGCCTAGCCCGCATCGAGGTCGAGCTGGGCGCCGTGATTGACCGCCACAAGCCGGAAGTGGGCTCGGTCGAGAACTTGTTCTTTCACAAGGACGCGCAGGCAGCGTCCAAGCTCGGTCACGCGCGTGGCGTCGTGCTCCTGCTCTTGGCGCGCGCCGGCATCGAAATCGCGGAGTACCCGCCAGCTCGCGTCAAACGCACGATCGCAGGCTCAGGTCAGGCCGACAAACACCAAGTCGCGATGATGGTGCGCGCGCTGCTTGCGCTGGACGGCCTGCCGCCTGCGGATGCATCGGACGCACTGGCGCTGGCCATCACCCACCTGCGCATCGGCGCGCTAATGCAGGCGCTCCGTCCCAAAGATGGCAGCGGCGACTCCCGCGTCTCGGCCAATGGCTTACGCGCGCTGCTCGGCAAAAAACGCCGCGCTCGCGCGACCGGCCCAAAGCTGCCGAAGCTCCCCCCGTCGGGGATCACGAAGCGCTGAAGTCGCATCCGCTGAGCGCTTGCTAAGCCGGCGTTCGCGCACGAGAATACTCGCTGCGGGGCAGCCTTGCTTACAGTGTCTATGGAAACATGCGCGTTTGGGAACGATCGGAATCAAGCCAGCGTATGGATCGTCTGAATGATTGCAAGGCTCGCAGTAAGCTGCCATCTACCTGAGGCGTCCTAGGGTCAGCTGGCCCGACTCTTGCTGGGAATTTGAAGTCAAACACCATGATCCGCCGTTCACTAGTGCTTGGTTTTCTCGGTCTCGCGGCTGCTGCTTTCCCCGCCGCTTCGGCGCACGCTGACACGCCCGCCGCGCCCGCGCCGCCCGCTGCTGCGAAAGCGCCAGCAGGTGGCCTCACCGCGGATCAGATCGCCGAACGCGTGCAGGGCTTTTACGACCGCTCGCACACCTTTCGCGCGGGCTTCAAGCAACAGTACCGCGTGCGCGCCTACGACAAGACCATCGACAGCCAAGGGCAGGTCGTGTTCGAGAAGCCGGGCAAGATGAGCTGGCGCTACACGAACAACGGCAACCGCGTCGTGTCCGACGGCAAGCTCGTCAAAGTCTACGAGAAAGAAAACAAGCAGATGTACGAGCAGCCGCTGGACAAGAGCCAGTATCCGGCAGCGCTCTCCTTCTTGGTTGGCGGCGGCAACTTGAAGCAGTCGTTCAAGTTCACCAAGCGCGACGCCAAGCAAATGGGCTTCGAAGGCGGCTACGTGATCGTCGGTGACCCTCTAGAGGCGTCGCCCTCGTACCAATCGATCATCCTGTACGTGGACGCGGGCACGTACCAAGTTCGCCGCGTGCTCTTGCTCGACGCGCAGGGCAACCGCAACCGCTTCGACTTTCTGAATCCCGAAATCAACACCAAGACCCCCGGCGGCGAATTCAACTTCACCCCGCCCCCCGGCACGCAAGTCATCCGCCCCTGAGTCGAGAGTAGGGCGCCCGCGATCCAGCAGCGCACCTCAAAGCCCGACGCAGTTCCCGGCGCTGCTCATTAGTCGGATCTCGGACCTATTGCCTCCATGACTGCGCGCGCGCGTGAAATCATGGTTTGGGGGATGTGCCTCGAGGACAGCGTTCTGCGGCGCCCAGCCCTCCCCCGCTGAGTAGATAGTGGGGAACCCCCACTAATAGGCTTCCGAAAACGGGCCAATTGTGGCCGCAAAACGGGCCATCTCCGATAGCTCAAAAGTGGGGCGTACCCACTATTGGGGTCTGCGGGAAGGGCAGGTGGTACCCCGACCCGCAGAAGCGGATGCCTAGCGCTGCCGCGCCTCAGTCTTCCCGCACAGCGACGCCGAAGGCTTTGACGGCCCGCGCGCGACGCGTGACCATCAAAGAAAAAGAGCGGCGAATTCGGGCGCTCAGGCGTGCTCGACGCGAAGCGTGCCGCTTTCTGCAACGCGAACGTAGGGCCTGCCGTGCTGCGAATAGCCGAACGAGCCAGAATTTGCGTAGCCGGGCACTTCGTCGACTTGATGCGTGTGGCCGAAGATCACGGCCTTCGCACCCGTTAGCTCGCGGACGCGCTGAGCCGCGGCACGCAGGCGAAGGGCCGGCAGATCTTCGTAGCGGTTGCCGGTGCGCTGCACTGACTGAATCAAATACATGCCTGCGAGCAGGCTGACGATACCGGCGGCGCGGCTCTTCCACGCTACGTGGGCGGCGGCACTGAGTAGCAAGCTACTGCTCGCGAACACGCGATCGAAGTACAGGCGCATGAACGTCTTGCGGAAGTTGCGATGCGTAGCTAGGGCGCCAGATTCAAGGAGCGTGCGCAATACTTCGGGGTCGAGCTGAACCAGCTCCGCGAAGCGTTCGAGTGCGGCTTGTCCGGCACTGAGCTCGGCGTCGAAACGGTCGTGTTGACGAGTCTCCATGCACAACTGGCCAGCCACGCGAAACCATTGGCCGATGATCAGCGGCGTGCGCGCGCCGTACATGCGAAAGGCTTTGGTGATGCCGGCGAGCGGCGTCGTCTCATGAGCATGTGAGAAGTGATGGGCACCGCTCGGTCGCACGAAACGGCGCGTGAGTGCGATGCCCAGCGGTTCCGTCTCGGGTGTCCACTCTGCCAAGGGGTGCGCTGGCGCGTTGTCGGGATCGTAGAAGTGCCCGTGCTCGATATGCACGCTGCCGCGCCTCACGAACCACGGCGCGATTTCCAGCGCGCTCTTCGAAGAGAGCTGTAGCTTTTGCAGCAACGCTTCACGGAGCTCGGGCGCCATGATCGCGGCGTCGTGGTTGCCGGCGACGAAGGTAAGCGGCGCGCCGGCAGCCAAATGTGCCCGGAGCGCGCTCCCGAGCTCGGGGTAGGCTGAGAGTAAAGACAAGACCGCTTCGACCGGGGAA
>DATCFJ010000641.1:0-5949 GCA_036509605.1 Polyangiaceae bacterium
AGTCGCATGAGACCAGCACCGCGTTTCGCCCCGCGTGGTACGGCGAGGCCGAGCTGCAGCCGACAAGTCGCCTGCGCATTATTCCTGGCGTGCGCGTCGACTATTCACGTGACACCGGCCACTCGGATTTCAGCCCGCGCATCGTCGCCCGTTACGATCTGGTGAAGGGTTCCGACCCCGATCAGCCGCAGACCGCGCGCCTGCGCACGACACTCAAGAGCGGGGTCGGCGTCTTCTATCAGCCGCCCGAGTACCAAGAGACCAATCCGGTTTTCGGCACGCCTGGCTTGCTCTCGGACCGCGCCATTCACTACTCGCTCGGCGTCGAGCAAGAGTTCACGCGCCAAGTCGAGCTGAGCCTAGAGGGGTTCTACAAAGACCTCACGCGCCAAGTCGCCCGTGCGCCGAACGACGAAGGCGGCTACACTTACAACAACTACGGCACGGGCTCGGTTGTCGGGCTCGAGGCGCTGCTCAAGTACAAGCCAGACAGCCGCTTTTTCGGCTGGGTCGCCTACACGCTCTCGCGCAGCGTGCGCCGCGACGCGCCGGATCTACCGCAATACTTGTTCCAGTACGATCAGACGCACAATCTGATCATCTTGGGCAGCTATCGGCTGGGTCGGGGCTGGGAGTTCGGCGGCCGTTTCCGCATCGTCTCCGGCAGTCTGGACACGGCTTCGCTGCCGCCGCCCGCGCTGCCCGCGCTGTACGCGGCAGACTCGGGCGCTTACAGCCAACTACAAGCGCGGCCCTTCAGCACACGCTTGCCGCTGTTCCACCAGCTCGATTTGCGCGTCGACAAGCGCTGGCAGTTTCGCACCTGGCGCTTCTCGAGCTACCTCGACATTCAGAACGTGTACAACAACGCCGCGGTCGAAGGGCTCAGCTACAACTACAACTTCAGCAAGCGGTCTTATCAGACCGGCATCCCAATCATCCCGAGCATTGGCTTGAGAGGTGAGTTCTAATGCGCTTGGCAATAGTCGGCCTTTTGGGCCTGCTTCTGGTCAGTTGCGGTCCGGATTTCGATCCGCCGAGCGAGCTGCACTCGCTGCGCGTGCTCGCCGTCCAGAAGGACGTTCCGTATGCGCAGCCGGGCCAAAAGGTGAATCTGCAAATGCTCTGGGAAGACGCTTCGGTCGACGTCTTGAGCGGTGCGGCTACGCGCACGGTGCAGGTAGCCTGGTCGGCGCCTTGCTTCGATCCTGCGGCTGACTTGTACTACGCGTGCTTCGCCGATCCGACATTGTTCAGCGGCAGCTTTGGTACCGGGGACACGACGTCCTTCGTCATGCCCAAGGACGTCATCTCGAGGCGGCCGTCACCGAGTCAGACGCGCAACTCGCCGTACGGCATCGCGTACGTCTTCTTCGCCGTTTGCGCGGGCACGTTGACGCCGCTCACCGGCGCCGATGCCACTTCCTTCCCAATCGGCTGCAAAGACGACAAGGGCAATCTGCTCGGCTCGGACGACTTCGTCGCCGGCTACACGTCAGTCTATTCGTTTGCCAGCTTCTCCAACAAAAATCCGATTATTTCTGGATTTTCGTTCAACGGTAAGCCGCTCAAACCCGAGCAGTTCTGCCAGGACGAAGCGTGCTTGAGCGTGGCCGGGTCCAACGTTCCGCTGACGACGCCCTGCGATCCAACGACAGACGAGCTGTGCCTGCCGACGTGCGCCGCCGACGGTGGCAAGTCGTGCACGGCCTATTCGGTCAAACCGACGCTCGTCCAAGCCGACAATCAAGAGCTCGATTCCGTCTCCGCGAAGCTCGTCGGGCGCGACGTCACCGAGCAGATGTGGATCAACTACTACACCGACGGTGGCGGCTTCAAATCCCCCGTGCGACTCTTGAACGACGCCACTGCGGGCTGGAACGAGTCCTACGACACGCAATTTTACGCGCCCAAGGCGACGGGCCCTTCGCGCATCTGGGCGGTCGTGCACGACAACCGCGGCGGCGTGTCCTGGGCCGGTATCACCGTCAACCTGCAGTAGCGCCTTAGTTACGACTCTCGCGCGACTCGCCCTGCGCCATTACGATCTTGTTGCCGTACGCGGGCGGCGGCGCGAGCAGGTGCGGTATTTCGGGCTGCAGCTTGCTGGGCGCGCGCGTTTCGACGTCGGTTCGCGGTGCGGGCCGGGGCGGGTTCAACGCGCCTTGGCCACACGCCATGAGCGTCGCCACGCTCATGAAAAAACCAAGGACTGAAACAACTCGCGCCACTCTCTAAAGGTAGCAGTGCGCCGATCCGCAGCAACGCGGCGTCAGAGTCGGCGATCGCTACTCGGCCAGCAAGCGCACGCGCCGTCTAGACGCATGCGCTTCTGGCGCGGAACTGCTGCGGATTCGCTCCTGAACGCGAGCGGGCTCACGAACCCGGAGGCGCCCGCAGACTCACTTCACGAGCGCACTGGAGGCAGCGGAGCTATAATCTCCAGCCCACGAAGTCGTGCTGACCGACGTGGCCTTGCCCGTGCTGATGTCGTAGCGGACGACAGCGCCGGGCTTGCCGAGTAATTTGGGGCTCGTTCCAGAAGTAACGACGCCAAGTAGGTCCTTGCCGTCGAAGCTGACAGCGTCGGGCACGTTCGTCAGCTCGTCCCCGAGCATGCCATTGCTGAGGTCTACCTTGTACCAATGGCTCTTGAACGTGGTGCTATCGCTCGTGCCCAAGAGCGCGTTGCTCCCGCCCGCGAGGATCAACTTGCCGAGATAGTCGTCGGTCTTCGGCACATAAGCGACTGTGCTCGCACCAGTCGTCGGGTCGAGGACCTCGATGCCCGAGCTCTTGAGCTTCGTGCCCTGGTAGCAGCCGTTGGACAAGACCACCAGAGAGCCATCGACTGCGAGGTCGACCGAGCTGGGATTGGCGAGCGAAAGCTCCAGAGCCTCGCCGTCGGCCGCACCGTTGAGATCCACGACAGCGTCCGTCTTCGCGTCGATGCCCACGATTAGGGCCTTGGTCGCAGAGCAAGGGAGATGCAGGTTGGCGTCGTAGGTCGTGATGTCGATGCGACCCAAGACGAAGTACGCGATCTGTTTGGCTGGGTCATAGACAGCAGCGTCGATATCGGCGCTGCCGTCGTTGTCGCTGGCTGCGTTGTATTTGTTCAGATCGATGCGCTTGGACACCGTCCCCGCCTTGAGATCCAAGACCGTGACCAGGCTCTGACTGAGCAGCGGGACGTACGCCTTGTTGGCGATGACAGCGTCCGTGCCGGTTCCAAGATCTTTGAGGTCGAAGGTGGTCGCGATTTTGCTGCCGTTGAGCAAATGAACCTTGTCGTTGGTACGCTCCACGGCAAAGCCCAGCCCCGCGCTGCCTGTCGCGACCGCATCGCCGTCGTAGTACGTCGTCGTGTCGTCGACCTCGCCGGTGTCGAGCGCAACGCTCGCGATCTCGGTCGTTGTCACGAAGTCCGTACCCGCGACCAGCAAATGGTTCGAGGTGCTGGGTTCGGCGGCAGTCACGATGACGGCTTGCGGATCGAGTGACGCTGGAGGCAGCGAGCCCACGGCGCCGGCAGCACCCGCGGCGCCGGCAGCGCCCGCCTCGCCGGCCGCGCCCGCCTCGCTGGGTCCGGTCGCGCTGCTGCCAGTCTCGCCGGCCGCGCCGGCTTCGTTGCCTGTGCCCGTCTTGCCTGCCGTGCTGTCGCTGCTGCAGGCCTGAAAGGTGACCGTGCCGCCGACGATGAGTCCCAACATCAATAAGTGCTGCTTTGCCATGCTTTGTACTGCTCCGCGGTTGCGGGCCACCCGCCCGAACAACCGAATGCCACGCGAGGTGGCGGGTACGCGGTCCACGAGGCTCGAAAATGAAACGACATGGAGGCGCGCACCGCGGCCTTTGTCGCCTCGCTTCCGCGCCCCGCGGAATCGCAAGTCGAACCGAGCTCCCCAAAATAGGGAGCGCGGGCGCGAGCACGGTAGGTCTCCTGGCTTGCCGGATCGTCCGCCGCCCGGCCCTTCCCAGGCTCTTCGCCCAGTGGATTTGCCGAACTTTGTCCCCGGTCACAGTGGCGGGGGCCGCGCCGGTATTCCACCGGCTTCCCTCGTGCCGCATTTTTCCGCGATTTCCGTGGAAAAATGCGGCATCGACCGCGTTCGCGGGCCCAGTCGAGTGACCAAGCCAGGCCGCCGTGTAGCACGGCTGTAGCTTCGGGGTCCACCGCGGCCCGGGCCTGCCGCTCTAGGAAACGTGCTGATTGCAGTGTGCCGCTAAATCGAGGACGCTACCCGCTCTCCCAAGCATCCGTTCTGAATGGCTCCTCCCCCTAAAAATGTCCCGCCGTTAGGGCACGGAACCGTCGTCAACGATCGTTACGAGATTCGTCAGAGCCTCGGCAAAGGCGGCATGGGTGAGGTGTTCCTCGCCTACGACCGCAGCACGCAGCAACCCGGTGCGCTCAAAGTCGTGCGTGAAGAGTCGCGCATGCCCGGAGACGACGAAGCCTTGCGCCAAGAGCTGCTGCTCGCGCGTTCGGTGAGTCACCCCAACGTGTGCCGCGTGCACGACCTTGCTCCCAGCCCCTGGGGTCCGATCCTGGTGATGGAGCACATCGCCGGCCAGACACTACACACGCACATCCGGCGCCGCAAAGCCCAGGGTGGCTACACGGCCGACGAGTTCCGCAAGATCGCTAGCGAAGTCGCGGCTGGGCTCGCCGCGATTCACGCTCAAGGCTTGGTGCACGGCGATCTGAAGCCGGGCAACGTAATGGTTACCGGCGATCGCGCCATCATCTTGGATTTCGGTTTCGCCCAGGAGCGCGCTCGCCTCAGCGCGCGTCGTCCGGGTGCGCCGCCGGATGGCGGAACGCCCAACTACATGGCCCCGGAACGCTTGCGTTCGGGCGGCGCGAGCCCCGAGGACGACATGTACGCGCTCGGCCTCACGCTCTGGGAAATGTGGACGTGCCGTGTGCCGGAGCCCGGCTACCGCCCACGCGCCAAGCCGATGCGCTCGCAGATCATGTTCGACGTGCCGTCTGGCTTGTCGGTCGACGAGGTGAAGCAGATTTTCCGCTGCTTATCCGATGATTCCGCGCTCAGGCCCACCGCGCGCCACTTGCGTTTCTTCAACCCGAGCTCGCTCACCACGAGCCAGGTGCAAATCCCGCGTGAGCGCATCGCGCCCGGGGCCCCGCCGGGGCGCTCCGCCAGCGAGTCGTTCGTGCCCTCGTCTCAAGCACTGCTCGTCACTTACTGCACAAATGCGCCGGAGGCCGCCGGGACGCTGTTCGTGCTCGATAAGCCTGCCATCACCATCGGTCGGCGCAGCGGGCAAGACATCGTGATGCCGGAGGCCACGGTCTCCGGTTCGCACGCCGTCGTGCGCTGGAACGCGGGCTCCTGGACCATCGAGGACACGGGCAGTACCAACGGCACGTACGCGGACCACAGCTACGAGCGCAAGAAGACGATCGCGCTTTTGCACGGCGCTGAAGTTCAACTCGGCGAGTCGCGCGTCAAGCTAGTGAGTTTTCAAGAGCACTCACCGCCGCACGAACGCGCGCGCGCGTACCTGGCGCGTCGCGACGGCCTGACCGGGTTGCTACAGCGCGATCACCTGGTCAAAGCGCTCGACGAAGAGCGGCAATTTGCCGAGTGGGCTGCGGTGCCGCTGTCAGTCGCGCGCTACCACATCCGTGGTCCGAATCGGCACGTCAGCGAGCGCCCCACGATTCTGGAAATGCTCGCGCTCCGCCGCGCCGCGCAACGCGTCGTCGAGCTGACGGAGATGCTGCTCTTGAGTATCGTTCCCATCACCGGCGGGCGTATCGGTCCACTCAAATTCGCGCTGATTATGGCCGGGCCGAACCCAGATGAAGCGCGCAACGTCGTCGAGCAGGTCGTGTCTCAGGTTCAAGGGCTGATGCCCGAGGCCCTCGACCTTGCCGCAACCTTGGTCAAGGTAGAGCCCGGACACGCGGTCCAGGCT
>DATCFJ010000642.1:0-4921 GCA_036509605.1 Polyangiaceae bacterium
GGTTACTTTCGCCGACGCCAGCGACGTCACGCGCGATGTCGGACACATGCGCTTCAACGTACCGCATCTCTCGGTCGGACCCGGCCTGCGCTATCTGACTCCCGTCGGCCCGCTGCGTCTGGACATCGGTTATCGCGTGCCGGGCGCGCAGCAGCTCGGACAGAAAGGTCTTAACGCGGACGAAGGCGGCGGTGACGTCGGCACGCTGTTTGGGATCCCTTGGTTGCCGATGGCGCTCAATATCGCGATCGGAGAGTCGTTTTGACGCTACGGCGCAGTCGGGCTGGGCAAGCGCTCGGCGTGCTGTGGCGCCTCGCTGCGGGAATCGCATTGCTGCTCATTTTCGTGGGCGGCACGCTGCTTTCGCTCGTCACGTACGCGAACCTGCCCGCGGGGCGACGGTTCGTTGGGTTCGCCTTGCAGCGCGTCCTGGCGAGCACCTTCGAGGGCAGCTTCGAGATCGACTCGGTCGATCACGTGTCGCTGGCCGAGCTCCAGGCCAGTGGCATCACCGTGCACGATCCAGACGGTCACGTCGTGCTCAAGGTGAGCACCCTTTCGATTCAGGCCGACCTCGCCGCCGTGGCGCAGAAGGCCTGGCGCGGCACCGGCACCGTGACGCTACGCTTCGACCACGCGCGCATCGAACGCGCCGAGGTCTACTTAGTTCCGGGGAAGAACAATATCCCGACGATCGCTGACGCGTTCACGCCCTCCCCTTCGAAAGCTACGAGCGGACCTGCTACTTCTGGTCGGAAGTTGAAGGTTTGGTTCCCGGAAATCGAAGTTGGTCACATTTACGGTCGCATGGCGCTGGACGGCGTGCCCACCTTGGAGACGGAGCTTTCGACGGTCCGCGGCTCGGTGCAAGGCGCAGCAGAGCTGACGGCCGTTGACGTAGAACGGTTCTCAGCGACGGTGCGCGGGCTCGGCGGCGCCGATGCGCGCGGTGTCGGCAGCGTGCATGTCCGCGCACCCGGCGCCGTGTGGACCTCGTTCGACGGCTATTTTGGGGACGTTCAGCTCGGCACGGTGGTGCGCGTCGACGGTCCTCGGCTGAACATCACCTTGGACGTGCCGCGCGCGGAGCCCGCCAGCACTCGCGCGCTGTGGGCGGCGTACCCGTTGCAAAGCGACGTCGGCGCGCACGTCGAGGCAGACGGCACCCTGCACTCACTACAGACACAGGCCAAGCTCTCCATCGGCCGCGGCTCGGTCGACAGCAGCGGCGAGCTACGCCTGACCGATAATCCGGGAGCTGATCTGGACGTGTCTGGTCGCGCGCTCGACTTGCGTGCCATTTGGCCCAAGGCGCCGCAAACCGCGCTCGACGCAGATGCGCGCGTCGGTGTGTTTCGCTCCGGCGACGAGTGGGTCGCCGACGTCGGCGGCTCGACCCGCGCCACGAGCATTTTAGATGTGCCCGTGCCGGCGCTCGATCTCACGGGGAGCTACAGCGCGAAGGGCTTCGTCGCTCACGGGACTTTGCATGAGCCCGGCGCGCCGTTGAGCGTCAGCCTCGACCTGCATCCCGATGGCTCGCTCGATGGCACCGCGCAGGCCACGCGCGTCGACCTGAGCCGCGCGGATCGGCTGCAGCCCTACTTCCACGGCCACGGCGTGCTCGATCTGCAGCTCAAGGCGCGGATTGACAAGAACCACTTGGTAGCGCAGGTCAACGGCGAGCTGCGTGAGCTCGAATACGGTCAATTGACCGTCAAATCGAGCAAAATCTCGGGGCGCGCCAGCGGCCCGCTGGATGCACCCAAACGCCTCACGGTGGACCTTTCTTTGGCCTCCAAGCGCTTGCGAGCCGGTGCCTTTGGCTTCGATGAGCTGGATACCAAACTGAGCGGGCCAGTCATGCGCCCCGTCATCTCCACCACGATCAACAATCACCACGGTCCGACCATCACGGCCCAGGCGACCGTAACCCCACGCAGCGCACCGCGCCTCGACGACGTGAGCGTCGAAGTCCGGCGCGACGACGCGGTGCTAACCGCAAAGGCCGCACAGGTCGAGATCAACGGCAGCACTCTGCGCGTGAACGGCCTCCGCCTGGATGGCGCCGGAGGCCAGCTGGAGGGCTCCGGAGAGCTCGGACCAGAACGGCTAGCGCTTGTCGCACACGGCAAGGGACTGGATCTCGAGGTGATCGCTCACGCGCTGGGCCTCCCGCACGGCTTGCTATCGGGGAAGCTCGCGCTCGACGCGGACTTCGAGTCCACGACCAAGACCGAGCGCGGCAGCTTCAATGTGGAGCTCGACCAGGCACGCAGCGACGGCGTCGCGATTGACTCCTTGGGCCTCTCGGGCAGCCTCAGTGGCTCTCAGCTCGACCTAAAAAGCACGGCTAAGCTTCGTGATTTTGGCCAGTTTTCCGCCGAAGCCAAGGCCACTCTGTCGGGCAGCCTGGCCGACGTGCGAACGCTCGAGCGGGTCACCGGAGCGCTCACCGTCAAGGCCGAGCACGTTCCTTTTGGTTTGTTGACCTATGCGCTACCCAAGAGCGCGGGGGTCAGCGAAGTGCGCGGTGAAGGCAGCGCAACGTTGGTGCTCGACCGTGAGGAACCGACGGCGATCCCCAATGTGTCGCTGGTCGCCAATACCAACGGCCTGTACGTCGCGCTCGTACCCAAGGAGAAGAACGGCACGAGCACGGTGTTCGACAGCGTCGACGCACACGCCGCGTTGAACGTGAACGGCTCGACCGGCGATAGCGACCTCACGTTCAAGCTCGAAGACCCTCACGGCGCGCTCCTGTCATCGACGACTCAGGCCAAGGTCGACCTAGCGACTGCAGTGAGGCACCCTGAGCAGCTGCTGGCACAGCTGCGCGCGACGCCCCTGGTCGCCAAGGCGGTGATCGAAGACCGACCGCTCGAAAATTTGCCCGCGCCAATCGTGCCGAAGGGCGTGGCTGGCCGCCTGCGCACCGAAGTGTCGCTGCGCGGCACCATCGATCACCCGATATTTAGCGACAAAACAGAGCTCTTTCAGCTCCGTTTGGGGGAGAGCGAGCGCGACAAAGCGATCGATGTGTGCGCGCAATTGGACTACGATAAGACCACGGGCCAATACGGAGCGCGCGGCGAAGTGTTCCTCCCGACCGAAAGCGCGCGCGCCTGCAAGGGTAGCCGTGTCGCGCAATTCAGTGCCGGCGGGCGCGCTGAGTGGGACAAAGTGATGAGCCCTGCGCTCAGCGCAGACCCCGCCTGGACCGGCACCGCTGGGCTCTCGCTGGAGGGCATGCCCTTGGATGTCGTGCCCGCGCTGGCCGAGGCCGGCATAGACGGGCGCGTGCTTGGCGCCGTAATGTTCGACCGACGCGCTGCACTGCCACAAATGTTTGCCCAGCTCGAGGTACGTGACGCGGTGGTCGAGAGGAACCGCCTCGGGACGGCGGCCATTCAAGCCCGAACCGACGGTCGCTCCCTCTCAGCGACTCTCAAGATCGATCAACCGGCTTCCGCTTCGAGCGCGGCGGGCACGCCCAGTGGCAAGCTGAACGCGGACGTTCAATCCTCTGTGAATTGGCAGGGCGTGGTGCCCGGAATCGATGATACGCGGCCAGTTTCAGCGCATTTGGAGGCCACCGACGTCGACGCGGTGATCCTCACTCCATTCCTGCGCGACGTGCTCTCCGATATCGGCGGCAAGCTAGATGCGGACCTGACGGCCAACCTGACGCCGGATTTGAACGCCAAAGCCGACCAGCATTGGGCGGGCTCCGTGAAGGGCACGCTGTCGATGCACGACGGCACGCTACAGCTTGCACAGCTCGCCCTGCGCATGCGCAATGTCAAGTTCAGCGCGACCGCCGAGGAGCACGGCGGCTCGACGCTGATCGTGGTCGACTCGCTATCCGCGGCGGCTGAGGCGGACAAGCCGAACGTCGCCGCGCGCGGCAACATTTGGCTCACCGGCTTCAAGGTCGTCAAGGGTAACGCGAACGCGACGCTGCAGGGCGTGCCGCTGTTGGTCGAGGGCGTGACGTTAGCAACCCTCGACGGCAGAAACATCGGGGTTGAGCTGGAGCGAAGGCCCACCGAGATGTTCGTGGGGCTAACCATTCCAGAGCTGAACGCCGTGCTGCCGCAAGCCGCCGCGCGCTCGTTGATTTCGCTGAGCAACAACCCGAGCGTGGAAATCGCGCAGCCCATCGCCGAACCGCACGACGCAACGGACGGCGAATCGCTGCCTTGGCGCATGAAGTTCGACCTGGGAAAAAGGGTCAAGGTCACGCGCCAAGACATCTTCCTGCCCATCTCGGGCTCTCCCCAGATCACCCTCGGCGATAAGCTGCGCATCGAGGGCAACATCGAGCTCACGCCCGGCGGGCGCCTGAATTTGCCTGGCCTACCCCGGCCGTTCACGATCGAGAGCGGCACCGTGTACTTCGACGCCGACGGCGAGCCGGGCAACCCGCGCGTGCAAGTGGTTGCGGTCTGTCAGCTCTCGCAGCTCACCGTGCGCGCCCGTGTCAGCGGCACCTTCCGTAAAGCGAACATCACGTTCGAGAGTGACGACGCGAGCTTGAACGCCCAAGGGCAAGCCGCAATCGAAGCTGCCCTACTCAGCGCACCAAGCAGTGACAACAGCCCCGCCGCCGCAGGTATTGGCGCTGGTGCGGGCTACTTGGGTAAACAATTGCTCGCCAACACGCCGCTGTCCAACCTCGAGCTCAAAGCAGGCAGCGAAACGACCGCCGATCAGCGCTCTTATTCAACGTACAGCGCCGCCTATCCGATCACTGACGAGCTCTGGTTCGAAGGCAGCTACAAAACCTTGCAACAACAAGACATCAGCGGCGCCAACTCGAACACCAACGCCTTCAGCGGCACGTTCGATTGGCGCTTCCGCCGCAACTGGTCGCTGCGCACCGAGGTCGGCAATATCGGCGCGGGTGTGGATTTACTCT
>DATCFJ010000643.1:0-2587 GCA_036509605.1 Polyangiaceae bacterium
GCGCGACCTTGGCCGTGTCGGCCTTGTCCACCCGAAGCGCTTTGTTGATGCGGCGCCAAAGCCCGTCGCCCGCGCTGCGGTCCAGGTCCGCCTCGCGTGCATCCACGCGCGCCTGCTGCTCGGCCTGCGTGAGCGAGGTCACTCCGTCGGGAGTGTGCAGGTGGGCCAGCTGCAGCCGGCGTTGAGTGGTGTTGTGATCGGGAGCGCCGTCTCCTGCGTCAAGCGCGTCGAAGCGGGCGTCCAGCTGCTCGATGGTTTCGCCGCGGTAGGCGTTCTGCAATCGGAACTCGCTGCGGCGTCGATGGGAGGTCTCGGTGTCAGTGTGGGCCATGTCGGTTCGTTCTTTCGTTGGGGGATCGGGGAGCGCACTGTAGAGCGCCCTGAGCCGGTCGGTGGTTGGGACGTCACGGGCGCACGTGGTAGCGAGCGCCGGGTCTGCGGCTCGAATCGTCTCGAGCATCACGGAGCGGTAGATGTCATCGGTTGGCCAGCCGCGGGGCTGTGCGGCCTGCTCGCGCTCGGCGTCGGCGCAGAGCACACGCACGCGCTCCTCACCGAGCCAGGCCTTCGCTCGGTCGAGCAAGATGCCGCCAAGTGCCGGGGGGCTGATCTGGTCGGCGGCGTCACGGTGGTCGACGCGCCCGTCGTCGGTGTCGATGCGCTCCGCTTTCGGAAGCACCCGACAAACGCAGGCGCCCGCCTGTGGGCAAGCGCAGGCGCTGCCGTCGACAATCCGTTCGCCCGCGTGCAACTGATTCGGGCTGTGCTGGGCCGTGTCGCGCAGATGCGCCGGGAGCAGCGTGGTCACTTTCCCAGCGACATCGAGGCGGTACTCGAGGGCGTTGATTGCGCGCAGGTCCTCTCCCGTTTTCGCGCGGTCCCGCGCAGCCTTGAGCGTGCGCGTGTCCTCGCTGGTGTGAGTGGCGCGCGCGGCGTCGAAGCGGGCCACTTGCTCGGCGTCAGTGCGGAAGACAGGCATGGTCATCGGGGGCTCCTTGGGCGGGTGTGCGTGCTTCAAGCCGCAGTGTGCGGATCGTCGACGAACGTGAACCTGAGCAAACCGATGTCGAGCTGCGGGCCGTCGGGTTGGTTGGGGTCGATGGGCCGAGACTCGTAGTGGTGCTTGAGCCTGGCGAGCGTCACGGCGTCGAGCTCGCGCAGCTCCACCACGCCGGGCCCGTTGGCGCTCGCTGCGGGGATCGTGAAGGTCTTCGCCTTCGTGCCTTTGCTGGAGTCGAACGGGACGGCGAGATTCACAAACATTCGGTTTTCGATTCGGATCATTGTTCGTTTCCTTTTGGGGGACCTTTTGCGGCTGGGGCTGGCTGCAGCCAGGGGGTTTCGGTTGTCGCTGGGTTGGGCACGCGATTGGCTGATTCGTCCTTGGCCATGAACGACGCCTTCAGTTCGAGCTGGCTGTGCTTCTCGGCGAGATCGGCGGCCAGCTTGTGCAGCTCTGGCTTGCCCGTCTGGAAGGCCAGCAGCGCGACCTGGCGCTGCGACGCGAGTACCAGGGCGGCGCTGCCAAGGACCGCGCAGGTGCCCGCGCTGGCGTAGCCGTGAGCCCCTGCCAGCTCACGCACCCGGCGCTGCCGGTACCGGTCGGCGCGGCGCAAGTCCTTGCGTGCTAGCTCGGGGACATCGACGGCAGGCACACCCAGCAGCGCCAATGTGGGTGCGCGATTCTCCGCCGCCCTGTTGCCCTTCTGAAATGGTTTGCCTCGCAGCTGTCGCTTCGCGAGGTTCGCCGCCGTTTGCTCGGCGTTGGCGGGCGTCTGATCCTTGAGCGCGACTTCGACGTGCGGCGTACCGGTTCCGGCGCCGTGGCCATTGCGAACGGGTGAAAGAGTCACGAAGGCGTGCCTCGGTAAGTGCTCGAAACTACTGGGCCGCTGTGCCCGTGCTCAGTTGGCCATGCACAGTTCGCTGCAAAAAGCGCGGGAATGCCTGCGGAATGTGCGTGCGGCACGGCGCTCGCGGAGCGCGGCCTCTTTGCAATTCGCGATGACAGAAGTCCCACAACACCAGGGCGGGGCTCACTCACTGAGATTCGACGCGGAGTGAGGTCGCTGCAATTCCGGGCATCGCCGCCCCGGTCGGCAGGGCCGCTCATTCCTGCCCCTCGCCCTGTATCGCCGCCCGCTCATCGGTGTCGTCGAACAGGGTCGGCGGAGGGCCACAGGGACGGCCAGGGTCGGCATTCCCAGGAAGTGTTTGAGTGAATTCTCTCGTGTAGACTTTAGGGGAATCGCCTGCCCCGGCGTCCCTGCGACCCTGTCCCTGCTGCGGCTCCTCCCAAGCTTCGAGCATGCGCACGCCCTTCCACACGCGCTTGCCGTCTGACTTTCCGTTTTCGCATCCGCGCTCTTGGAGTCGCTTGGCGAATTCGTTGCCGCCCAGCGGAAAGCGGATGCCCTGCTCCTTGCACCAGTCCTCGTAGGCCTTGCGAAGCGCGCTCGTCTGAACTTTGGCGTCCGGCTCGAACACGCAATATTCCGCGAAGAATCCGGCGACCCGGTCCATGTCCTGGCGGTATGCGGCTGTACTCTTGTCGATGGCCGTCGAGGAGCCGAGGCCGTTACGCTGC
>DATCFJ010000644.1:0-6683 GCA_036509605.1 Polyangiaceae bacterium
TGGCGTACACGATGTAACGGCCGATAGCGTCGTCGAAGCGTTCCGCACGACCGATGCCAGCGCCGGTTTTGCCTTGGGTGTCGAGCTTAGAGTTCTCGAGTAGGGCTTCGATTTGCGCTTCTTCCGCGTCGGGCAGCTTGAAGCCGTCCGGGCCGAAGATCTTGATGCCATTGTCGGCGAACGGGTTATGGCTAGCGCTGATCACGACGCCGGCGTCGGCGCGCATGCTTTGCGTCAGGTTGGCGATCGCCGGCGTTGGGATCGGCCCGGACAACATGACTCGGCCGCCCATGGCGCAGATGCCAGCAGCCAGGGCCGTCTCCAACATGTAGCCGCTGAGGCGCGTGTCTTTACCGATCACGATCCGCGGCGCGCGCGATTTGCCGCGGCGCGATACCAGCGTGATGGCACGGCCGAGTCGCAGCGCGAGCTCGGGCGTCATCGGTTCTGCATTGGCACGGCCGCGGATGCCGTCGGTACCGAAAAGCTTACGTTCGCTCATATTTTAGGAGGCTTGCAACTTACAAGGCGACGGGGGGATCCGTCGGCAAATTCAAGAGCAGCGCGCGCGCGGCGCCGACCAGGAACGTCGAGCCGGTGACGACCACGACACCGCGCGGTCCGACGAGCGCGCGCGCCCGCGCCAGCGCTTCACCGACCGAATTGGCGACTTCGCCCGGGATGAACGCAGCAATTTCGTTGGGGTCGACGCCCTTGCTGATGGGCGGCGCGACGTACACGCGGTGACCGGCGACGGTCTCCAAGCGACGCAGCATCGCTTTCCAATTTTTCGTGTTGAGCGCCCCAAAAACCAGAACGATCTCTTTGCGCGACTCGATGTCGCCGAGCACGCTCGGATCGAGAGCATGCGAGAGCGCCACGGCGCCGTCTGGATTGTGCGCGCAATCGAGCAGCGTCAGCTCTTGACCGCTGCGATGCAAAAGCTCATTGCGGCCGGGCCAAGTGGTCTGCTCGATGCCTTGCGCCATCACTTCAGGCGCAATGCCTAGCTCGCGCGCGATCGTGACGGCGACGGCGAGGTTCGAACCGACCAGCGCAACGCGTGGGTACGCGAGCGGTGCGCCCGCGATCGGCTCCGGGCTGCCCAGCTCCACGATTGTCGCGCCGACTTCCGCCGCTTTGGCTTCGATCACGGCGCGCGCTTCGGGATGGATCTTCCCCAGCACGACCTTCGAGCCCGGCTTGATGATGCCGGCTTTCTCGCCGGCGATCAGACCAAGCGAGTCCCCCAGATCAGACATGTGATCGTAGGCGATGCGCGTGATCGCCACGACCTTGGGCGGCGGCACCACGTTCGTCGCATCGAGACGCCCGCCGAGCCCGACCTCGAGCACCGCGAGATCGACCTTGGCCTCTTGGAAGGCCAAAAATGCCGCCAAAGTAGCGACCTCGAAGAACGTCAGGTCGGGCGCGCGATCCATGACGCGGTTCAACAGATCGACCAGCAAATCGTCGCTGATGGGCTGGCCACCGATGTTGATGCGCTCCGCGAAGCGCATCAAATGCGGCGAGGTGTATACGCCGACTTTGAGGCCACTGGCGCGCGCGATCGAAGCCGTGAACGCCGTGACCGTGCCCTTTCCGTTGGTCCCAGCGACGTGCACCGTCGGGTAGGCGCGCTCCGGGTTGCCGAACGCGGCACAGGCTGCCTGCATCCGCTCCAGGCCCAGCTTCTTGCCGAGTGGTATGAGGCGATACAGTCTCTCGAGCGTCGATTTCAGATCCGTCACTTGGCCTCACCGCCCAGGAGCGAAAGTAGCGAATGAAGCCGCTGCTTCATCTCGGCGCGCGGCGCGATGGTGTCCACCATGCCGTGGTCGAGCAGGAATTCGGACCGCTGAAAGCCAGCGGGCAGTTTGGCGTTGATCGTGCTCTCGATCACGCGCGGGCCCGCGAAGCCGATCGTGGCGTTCGGTTCGACCACGTTGACGTCCCCCAGAAACGCGGTGCTGGCGGCAACGCCACCCGTGGTGGGGTGCAATAGCACGCTAATGTAGGGCTTCCTTACGCCGCGAAAGCGGCCGAGCGCGCTCATGGTCTTGGCCATTTGCATCAAGCTCAGAATGCCTTCTTGCATGCGCGCGCCGCCGGAGGCGTGCAGCAGCACTACAGGCAAGCGCTCTGAGGTCGCGCGCTCGAACAAGCGCGTGATGCGTTCGCCGACGACGGAGCCCATGCTGCCGCCCATGAACGCGAAATTGTACGCGCCATAGGCGATCGGAATGCCGCCCAGGCGCGCGCGACCAATCTCGATGGCCTCGGTCGCGCCAGTCGTTGCCTGCGCGCGGCTGATGCGGTCGACGTAGCGCTTGCCGTCCTCGAACTCGAGTGGATCAGCAGGCAGGATGTGCTCGTCCCAGCGTTCCAGGTGAGCGTCGTCGAGGATGAGCTTGCGCCAGTCGGAGCTGGCCATCGGATGGTGATGGCCACACGATGGACAGACGTAGAAGCGCGAGGCGAGGTCCTCGACCGTGTTAACGACACCGCAGCCGGTGCATTTGCGGAAGAGTCCTTGGCCGACCGAGCGTTTCTCGGTGCTGGTCGATTGTGCGGGGGTGCGTTCGGGCAGTGCCACGGTAATTTCGAAACCTAGCAGACGAATGGGCGCCGAGCCTCTAACAAGCCGGGCCTGCGCGCAACTCGGTCGTAGCGCTTTTTTTCCTGGCGCTGTGCGCAATTGCAGCGGAGATTCGGTTAGCTGCGCAGTGTTCTTCGCGTGAGCACTTGAGACCCTCAGCAAAATCGGGCGAAATCCCGCGCCCATGACCCAAGGGCTACCCCCGGCCGTACTCGACCTGAGAGCCCCCTTAACTGGGCGCGACGCGGATCTGCGGCGCCTGGATGGGATTTTCGCACGCGCGCTGGCTGACGGCGAGACGCGCGCAGTGACCATTGTGGGACCGGCGGGCATGGGCAAGTCCCGGCTGGTCAGTGAGTACCTCAAGACGCGCAAGCCGAGCGAGCCGGCGCTTCGGGATTTCTGGGGGGTGCCGCGCTCTGAGCGGCTGGCCTACGGCCTGTTCGAGCGCCTGCTTCGGGCGCGGTTTGGCGTGGCCGACGGTTTGGAGCGGCATGCGGCCAGCACCAAGATCCGCGAGGAGCTCGCGCTGGTGCTCGAAGACCGCCGCGTCGGCGACGTCAGCTATTTCTTGGGCGAGCTGATGGGCTTGCCGTTCGCGGAGAGCCCGCTGACGCGCGCCGTGGCCGACGATCCGTCGCAGGCGCGACTGATGCGGCGCGCGATCTTGCGTAGCTTCGTCGAGAGCGACGCGGAGCGGAGCCCGCTGTGTTTCGTGTGCGAGGATGTGCACGCGGCCGATGAAGACTCGATTGAGCTGCTGCGCTACCTGATCGAGAACCTGAAGGGGCCGATCGTCATCGCCTGTTTGGCGCGGCCGGAATTTCTGGCGCGGCACGAGGCCTGGCGCGAGATCGGAGGAGCGCGACATGAGGTAATCGAGCTCGGAGCGGTCACCGCGCACGAGTCGACCGAGATCATGGCCGCGTTGCTCAACAAGACCCAGCGCGGCACGGCGCCGCGTTTGATCGACGCTGCGGTGGGCATGGCAGGCGGCACGCCGGGCTTGCTCGAGCACATGGTGCGGATCTTTTTCGACGCTGGTGTGCTGAGGGACAATGGCGATACTTGGGCGGTCGATCTCGATCGACTCGCGAGCGCCAAGCTACCGCTGACGGTCGCGGACGCGGTGGCCGCGCGCATTGCCGCCCTCTCGGCTCGTGATCGCAGGCTCCTGGAGCAGGCTGCGGCGATGGGTAGCGTATTTTGGCTCGGTGGCCTGGTGGCGCTCGGCCGATTGGACCAAAAAGCGCCAGATTACTGGGAGGTCGACGCCGTCGCCGACGTTGCAGATGTCGAGAAGTTACTGGCTGATCTGGTGCAACGCGACTACGTGCTGAACCTTCCGGACTCCGCATTCAGCGGCGAGAAGGAGTACATCTTCAAGCACAACTTGGAGCGGGAGCGCATCGCGCAATTGAGCGCGCCGGCGGCACTGCGTCGCTACCACCGCTCAATCGCAGATTGGCTGGCGCAAAAAGAGACCATGCGCAGCCAAGAGGAGTACGTCGCGATGCTCGCGCGGCACTTGGAGCACGGCAACTCGCTTACCCGCGCCGCATTCACTTATCTGGATGCCGGCAACATCGCTCGTCAGCAATATGCCGCCAAAAAGGCCCACGATTACTACCAAAAGGGCCTCGGTCTGCTCGGCGATGACGACGCGCGCCGGCGCATCGACGCACTTCACAATCACGGTGACGTGCTCTTGCTCCTGGGTCGAACCGACGATGCGCTGGCGGCGTTCCGCGAGATGCACGCGATCGCGTTTCGCCTCGGGCTACGCGCGAAGGGCGGTGCTGCGCACAATCGCATCGGCCGCGTATATCGAGACACCGGCTCGCTCGACTTAGCGCGCGATCACTTGGAGACCGCGCTCGCCTTGTTCGAGAGCGTTGCGGATTCGCGCGGCGTCGCTGCGAGTCACGACGACATTGGCAAGCTTTTGTGGATGCGCGGCGAGTACGAGCCCGCGTTGGAAGAGCTGAAAAAGGCGCTGGAAATGCGCAAGGAGCACGGCGACGGCCGTTCGATTGCCCTCAGCTTGAACAACATCGGCCTGGTCTGGCGCGATCACGGTCAACAGGCGCAGGCGCGCGAAGCTCTGGAAGCCGCGCTCAAGATCCGACGCGAGCTGGACGACCCGCTCGGCAGCGTCGAGAGCCTGAATGATCTCGGTCAGCTCGCGCTCGATCAAAACGAGCACGAGAAAGCACTGCGCCTGTTCACCGAGGCGCACACCCTGGCCAAGGACGTTGGCGAGCACAATCGCATCGCCGCCGTGCTCACGAGTATCGGCGAGACCCATCAACGCATGGGGCACAGCGACGAGGCCGTGGTGTATCTGACGCAGGCCGAAGAGCTGTGCGATGAGCTGGGCGATAAATTGCATCTCGCCGAGGCAAAGCGCGCCTTGGCGAAGACTTATTTGGAGCAACGCGAGCTAAAGAAGGCCCGTGAGCTGATCAAACGCGCCGTCGACCTGTTCGGCCAAGTGCGCAGCAAACCGCATTTGGCCGTCGCGTTGCGTACGCTGGGTGAAGTGACTGGCGCGGGCGCCTGGGGTGAAGGCCACGAGGTCAAAGCCGTCGACTATTTCATGCGCTCCATCGCCATCTGTAAAGAGATCGGCAACGAGCTCGAGGTCGCCCGCAGCTACCAAGCTTTTTCCACATACGTGTTCTCGTCTGCACACTATCGTCACAACGCGGACATCCAGCGCGAAGCCCAAAAGCTCAGCCAGATGGCGGACGAGATCTTGGAGAGGCACCGGATTCGTTCGCGAGCGAGCGTCGCGTAGCGGCGTCTGATCGCGGCACGGAGCCGCGCGATCAGATGGCTTTGAGATTTGGGTGGGTCGCCTCGGGGCAGCCCGCGCGCGTTGCTTTGTGACAGCGGTGGGTCGCGCGGGACGAGTCGCGAGGGGCAGCGCGGGGACGGCGGCTTGGGGTGCTGAGCCGCCGCGGACGCGTGGGGGCAACTGGTTAGCGCTAATCTCGAAATCGAAACACAACGTAGCCAAATTCAGCTGTGGCTCTCAGGGTTCAAACCTGCACAGTGCGCAGATGGGTCTGCGCACTGTGCAGGTCGACCCATGAGGCCGCGCGTACCCGGTTGGAGGCGCGGAGTTGGGCTCGTGAACAGATCCGACGCTTAAGAGCGACGAGGCATATGGCTCAGCTATGCCGTAACCGTCTATCTGCCCCTGCACGTGGTCCGCCGCACCGCTAATTGGAATCCGGCCCATCTCGGGGCGAGCAAGCGTTTAGGAGCCGAATTTAGCCGCGAATCGTCGGACTTGGAAAATGCTCGACGCGCAAACGTAACTGCGCGACTAGCCGTGAGATGAGCTCACTGCGTCTTCCGCTTCGCGTGCAGAAAATCGGTTCGGTGGATGTTCCGTTGCCGAAATATCAGACCGCGTCGGCGGCTGGACTTGATCTGTGTGCGGCAATCACAGAGGCGAAGCGGATCGAGCCCGGAATGCGTGCCATGATTCCGACGGGGCTCGCGTTTGCGATCCCGGACGGGTACGAGGGGCAGGTGCGGCCGCGATCGGGGCTGGCGTTGAAGCATGGCATTAGCATCGTGAATACGCCGGGCACGATTGACGCGGACTATCGCGGGATGGTGCAGATCGTGCTCATCAACTTCGGGCAGGAGCCCTTCGTTGTGGAGCCGTTGGCGCGGATTGCGCAGATCGTCATTTGCCCCGTGATGCAGGCAGAGCTCGAGCTGGTCCCGTCCTTGGACGAGACGGCGCGCGGCGCTGGGGGCTACGGCTCGACGGGGACTTGAGCGGCGATCCGGCTGTAGAAGTTGCGCAGCTCGCGCGCGACGTCCGCTTTTTCGACGTCGCGGGTCACGATGTGGTGGGAGCGCGGCATGATCACGACGCGCACATCGCTCGTACCCAGCAGGTTGGCCACGCGCCAGGCGTTCTCTACAGGGCACACTTGATCTAGGGCGCCGTGGATGATCAACGTCGGGCAGCGAACTTGAGCGAAGCGCTCGCGCATTAGCCGCCCCGAACGTTCGAGGTCGATAGCGGCGCGCACGGGGTCGGCGGTGTACGAGATCTGAG
>DATCFJ010000645.1:0-7421 GCA_036509605.1 Polyangiaceae bacterium
GACCTGGGGGCAAGCGTTAATCCCCATGCTCAGGGGTGGTGCGCTTGGAGTCGATAGCCCTTGCGCACGCAAAACAGTGGGGAGCCCCCAGCAATTTGGGTCTGAAAACAGGCCAATTGTGGCGCTAATTCAGCTGTGCACCGCCGCTGATTGGTGGGGAGTCCCCACTATTTTCGCTGCGGGAAGGGTCACGCGATTGGCGCTATCGAAGCCACGGTCACCGGGCAGTACTGTAAACCGATCCTCTCAAGCGGCGAGATCTGACCAATCTTGAGGGCCTTCCGACGTAGATCGAGGTTCTCGGGGCACCCTCGAAGCGCAGAAGCGCGGCCTATGTAAAATTTTTGCATCCGGGACGCGCGCGGGAAGGCGCCGTTCCGAGCGAGCGCCCGAAGCTGCTGGCGCCCTGTTCACCGTTCGTCGCGCTCGCTCACTGACGGTCGAGCAAGCGCGCGCGAAATAGCCCGGCGTCCCCGCCGAGCCACACTTCCGCGTCGCTGCGACCTTGAATCGCGCGCAGCGCGCCCGGGACAGCGGCGGTTCGAAGGCCGTGTCCGTCGAAGTGCGCGACGCCGCCTTTACCGACAAACCAGACGGAGTCGGCGCGCGTGCCCCACCAAGCCGTGACTTCGCTGAGGGGCGACACCAGCGTGAGTGCGGGTGCGGGTGCGAGCGTGGGTGCGGGTGCGGGCACGGTCGGAGCTGAGGCCGAAGCGGGCCAGGGAGCGCTCGGCGAAACGGCGCGCGCGCCGCAGCCTGCTGCGAGCACGAGCACGAGTACGACGGTCAGGCGGGTCGCCATTTTGAGGCGGCAAAGCTAGCCGCGCAGCAGCTCGCCGAATAGCTCGACGTACTGCGCGATGATCCGCGGCCAAGCGCTGTGCTGTGCGGTGTAGGCACGGCCGCGCTCGCCCTGTCGGCGACGCTCTTCGGCGCTGCTGACGAGTGGCGAAAGCGCACTCACGTAGGCCGCGCTGTCCTCCGGAGTCACCAAACAGCCGTTTTCGCCGTCTGAAATCGCGTCCGGAATGCCCTCCAAGCGCGCGGCGACGACGGGCAAGCCGCTGGCGGCGGCCTCAACGGCGACGATCCCAAAACCCTCGACGTTGCCCGGCACGGCAATATTTGGCATCACGAAGATGTCCGAGCTGCCGAGTAGATCGAGCAAGCGCTGGTCGTCCACGCTACCGGCGAGCCACAGCGCGTCACTGACGCCGGCCTCGCGGGCGGCCCGCACGATCTCGTCGTGGTCCGGTCCGACGCCGATCAACACGTACAGCACGCCGGAGAGCTCGGGCAACACGTGGCGCACGAACCAGGCGGCGCCCTTGCGCCGCACCAGGCGCCCCAGAGTCACGAGCACGACGCGGCCCGCGGCCACGCGCGTGAGCTCGGCATCCCGATTCTTATCGCGCGTGACGCCGAAGTAGCGGTCCGGCACGCCAATCAAGATCGTGCGCACCGGGCCGAGGCCGCGCCCCTCAGCCAGCCTTTTCGTCGACTCGCTATTGGCGATGAACACGTCTGCCCGCAGGAACAGCTTTAAGTAAGCTTGGTAGATCCACGGGCGAAACGTCAGATCCAAGCCGTGAACGGAGACCGCGACCTTCCGTCTCCAGATGACCCGCGGGACGAGCCCGGCCACCCCGAGCATCGCGTCACCCAGGTGGATGACGTCGTAGCGAAACGCGGTGAATGCCAGGCGCAGAATCACGTACGGTAGAAACCAAACCAGATGCGCTTGTGAGCGCCCGAGCGCGACCGTGGTCTTTGGCGCTGGAAAACCCGTCGTGAGGCCGTAGCTCAGGCTCTCCATTCCGCCCAACTTCGGCGGGTATTTGCGTGTGACGAACAGAACACGCATGGTTCACTTAGCCGCGGTCGCGGCTGAGGGGGCCGAAGCGAGCGGTTTTTGCAGCAGCACTTGCCCGAAGTCGCGCGAGACCTCCAGGTAGCCCTGGCGCAAGTAGAATGCATGAGCGCGCTCATTTGAAAGCTCGGTATCGACCCAGCTCGCCAGGCAACCTCGCTCACTAAACCAAGCCTCGAGCTCGTTGAGCAAAGCGCCGCCACTCAACGTCTGGCTGGATTTGATCACGGCTCGGGCGGCACCCAGAGTCAGTACGTAGCCGATGCCTTCGTGCGGAATGGTGGTCTCCCAGCGACGGCGTGCCAGGAGGTGGCTGGGCATGGCTGCAACCCTCAGCGCAAGGCGCGCAAACGATGCCCGTGGTAGCGAGCTACGAGTGTGCGCCTCGGTGTCGCGGTAGCGGATCGTTCCTGCAGCGAACGCGCCGTGATGCGTCGGGTCGACCGCTGGACGCCAAATAACGCGCGAGGCTGGGTCACGCGCTAGCGCGCTATAGAGCTCCTGCAGCACGCCGAGCCCTGCCCGCGAGGAAGCCGTGCTCGGCAAGCACAGCCGATGCGCGTGTGCTAGCGCGGCGAGATCGGCTTGTTTGAGCTCAGCATCAAGCGACTGACCAGCCATAAGTACTTTGCTCCGCGGCGCATCAAGGGAACTAGACTGGAGCCTGTCTTGGACTCGCCAGACATGCGGGGCGGGGATTCGTAGTAAACCTCCCGCAGATCGACGCCTCGGCGGGTCAAGTAATACATCAGCTCGATGAAGTACTCCCCGTAGTCGCCTGTGAGACGATGTTCGCTCAGAAGGTTGCGCCGACAGACGATGAAGCCGCTCGTGTAGTCGGAAATCTTGAGTCGGAGAATGCTATTGACCGAAAAATTGAGAATCGCCGATAGCCCCGCCGCGAGCATTTCGCCCTTGGGTAAGCGCAGCGCGGTCGAATCTTCGGCGTGCGCGTAGCGTGTGCCGATACAGCACCCACAGCCGCGTGCGACGTCAT
Source organism: Polyangiaceae bacterium (assembly GCA_036509605.1). GTDB lineage: Bacteria > Myxococcota_A > Polyangia > Polyangiales > Polyangiaceae > PMG-095. Next base: position 2,868 of record DATCFJ010000645.1, read on the forward strand.
ACAGCTTGCGCAGCACCGCAGGCGGGTGCGAGTGGTCTGCGTCCAGCCAGGCCACGTAGTCGGTGGACGTCGCGTCAACGCCGGCCTGGATGGAGTCCGTGAGACAGGGCGTTACCTGGCGCGCGATCAGACGCACGGACGGGTTGGCCGCGGCAATCCGGCGAGCCAATTCCGGCGTGCCGTCGTTCGAGTTATCGTCGACGACGATCACCTGGCAGCCTGGCAGCACGCGACCAAGCTCGCCAATCAACGTCTCGAGATTGCCAACCTCGTTGAGCGTCGGCAGGATAACCGTCAGGTCCGTAAACGTCTGTTCCGTCATCTAAGCCCCTAGACCTTCGTGCAACGACGCAGGGTTTGCGTCAGTACCCAACACGGGCAGTGCACGTCGCCGACCGACGGCCAGCACCACCAAACACGCGATCGTCCCTACCAGAGTCAGCACTGCCACTACCAGCCACCATACCGAAATCGGGAACTCGGCGCGCAGCACCACCCGCTCGACGGGCGCATGATCGTGGTTTTCCACGACCATGAAGGACCCCTGCTCGCGAACCCGCACGTGGGCGTCTGGCGGGTAGGTCACGACCGAAAGCCCCATCGCGGGCTTCTGAATGCGCAGGAAGATCCGGCTACGTGCGGCCATTTGATGGATCTTGATACGCAGGTGCTCGACCGTGACTTGCTCGGGCTTGATGCCGATGACCACGATCGGCTGCGGGTGAAGCGCGCTCCAAAGCTTCGGCTCATACTCATTGCCCACGACGAGGAATCCGTCTGTGTAACCGATGCCCTCGAGGATATCGCGGCGGTCTCGGTAACGCACCACGCTCGTAAAGGAGTTGATCTTTGCAACGGCATTGCGCTCCTCGCGATACGCCGCGCGCGGCCAGATGATCCTTGAATTCACGTCGTCACCGGTGGTTCGGTCCTCGTATCGCACCGAACCAGCGCTCTTCGTCCACCACAACGCAGAGAGCATCATCGTCGCAATGATCGCCGCGGTCGCTGGCCTCACGAACCGCCTGTAGCGAGAAAAGAGCTCATCGACTCCGAGCCCGGCAAACACCGCGAGGCCAAAAGCCGTCATGCCCAGAAAGCGCGGTGCGACGCGGAAATTGCCACCCGTCAAGAAGCGAAACGCCTGCCAGATCGGGTCACAGCAGGCGAGTAGGTACCCGCAACAGATCAAGACGGTCGCAAAGATCGCGGTCTGTCGCCGAGCCGAGCTGCGAAAGGCCGTGCCGATCCCCCACAACGCCGCCAACGACGCTATTGGAGGCAGTGCGACGACGCTCTCATACACGCCCCAGCCGCCTTGGTACCGGTGCTTGCTGCCGCCAAACCAGCGCGCGGTGTACACCACGTAGTCCTTGACGATCGAATAGTCGAAAAGCTGACGAAAGCCGCTCAGAAAAGGGATCGCGCCGAAATCCCCGGTGGGGCGGCCCATCGGAAATATGGCCCAGCACGCCAATTTGGGGCTCACCATCAGCAGTGCTAGCGCACAGCCGCCCGCGAACAGTGAGAACGAGCGATACAGTTGCTCGCGACTCGGCCGGTGAAAGTACCACTCCAGCAGCACGAACGTCGGCACCGCGGGCAGAAACAAGTAAGTGAACGAGTGAAACGTCGGGCCGAGCAAGAGCAAGCCGAGCACCAACCCGAAGGAGAGCATGCTCTCGATCGTGCTCTGTTTCATGACGCGTTCCGCGGTCCAGAGGATCGCAGGCAGGCCCAAGTGCCACAGGAACATGTCGTTGCCGACGGCGATCTTCCACAGCACGCCGAGCGAGAGCACGCTGGCGACGGCCGCGATCAACGCGGCCTCGAGGCAGACGCGCCGCCGCATCCAAGCCACGAACGCAAGGACGCCGAGAACTCCCCAGATGCCTTCCATCAAACGCAGGCCAATGCTCGGCCCGGCCAACATGATCAATGGGACGACCGGCGAGAACAGATTGCTCTGCGGGTCCTGGAGGAAGTACGTGCCGCCGTTGAACACGAACGAGAAGTACGGGAACTCTTTGAACCGGCTGAGCGCCGTGTACATGATGTCCCCGTGGGTCTGGCTGATGAACCAGTCACCTCCGTCGCTGTGGAGGGCGACCCAGAAGAGGAGCCCACCTGTCGCCAGCGCAGCTCCCCAGATCCAGTACCGCCGCAAGCTAAGTTGTCGCTCAACCATTGCGGGAAAGGGAGCGATAGCACGGCCCAGCAGGGGTCGGCACCTGAATTTTGGCGAATTGCCGGCGCAGTCTCGTGATGCTACGTGGACCGGCCGACGCGGTTCGAGCCGCTGAACTTTGGAGATTTCGTCGCGTGAATGCCAGCCTTCGGCTCTCTCTGCTGAGCTACCCCTATCACGCATCGAAACACACCGGCCGAGGCCACGACCGCTACGTCGCCGAGCTGGTAGACAACACCGCCCGCGAGCGCCCGGACGTAGCGTTGACGGTCGTCGACACCGGTTTCGCGAAGAACACGCTCCACGGCTTACTGAAACTGCCGAGGCAAGCGCTCGACCTGCTCCGCGCCAAAGCGGACGTTTACCACGCCATTTCGCCGATGGGCGGCGCTCCAGCGGCCGTGCTGGGCAGGCGGCCCCTCGTTGTGACGATTCATGACCTGATCCCGTTCAACGTCTCGGGCTACGAGAGCGGCCTCAAACATCGTCTGTCCCGGCAGGCCGTACGCGTTTGTCTCAGGTTCGCCGACGCCATCATCGTCCCTTACCAGGTCACGAAGGACGAGATCGTGTCTCGCCTCGGTGCTGACCCGTCGAAGGTGCACGTCGTCAACTATGGCGTCGACCACCAAAGCTATTTCCCGCGCCCCAATGTCGAGCGCGCGCCCCGGACGATTCTGTACGTCGGTGCCGTGAGCCGCTCCAAAGGGGTCGAGGTGCTCATTCGTGCGTTCGCGCGCGTCAGGGAGAAATTGCCGGACGCCAAGCTTTTGATCGGTGGCAAGAGCACCGTCGATCAGCCAATGCTCGAGAGCCTCGCGCAGAGCTTGGGGGTAAGCGGTTTGAGCTTCGAAGGGTTCATAGCCGAAGCGGATCTAGCCGACCACTACGCGAGAGCGACGGTAATGGTCTTCCCGTCGCACTACGGCTTCGGCCTATCCACGTTGGAGGCTATGGCCTGCGGAACGCCGGTCGTCGGTGTAGCCGCGCTCGACGCGCCCGAGTTCTTCGCCGACGCCGGTATTCTCGCCGAACCCGACAACGCCAATGATCTAGCTGAATGCTTGATCCGCGTGCTCGCATCTACTGGAGAACAAGAGCGGCAGTCGCAAAAGTCGTTGGCCCGCGCGGGACAATTTTCCTGGGCTCGAACTGCACGTGAAAACGTGAACGTGTACGAACATGTCGCACGGCAGCGGCCCCCAGCCTTTGAAACGGCTACCTCGGGCTAGCAGCGCGCCTTGCGGCGGCCAACGTTTGCAGCAGTTTGAGCGCCACCGCGCCCAGAGTGATGTCGACGAACATGTTCATCATCCGAGACGCTACCGGCAAGACGAGCGCCAGAGTGCCCGTGGCCGAGCCACCGAGCATCTTGTACATCAGGCCCTCACGCACGCCCAAACCGCCGGGCACGATGATGGCCAAGAAGCCCACGACGTCGGAAACCAACGACGACCCGATCACGACTAACGCGCGATTCAGGTCGATACGGTAGCCAATCCCAAAGCAAAATAAGTACGCACCCAACCCCGAGGTCACGCCCGATACCAAGTGGATCAGGTGCAACTTCACCAGTAGAGACTTCTTGATCTCGAAGTAGGAAAAGCTGCGCTTCAAGAGCCGGTTCGCCACGCCGATCAGAACGTTGAGCAGCGCGCGGTTGAACAAGATGCTGCAGGCATCGATGACCAGCAGCCCGAATAGCGCGCCGACCACGAGCCGCACGGGCAAGCCCCCGCCCGACACCACAAGGCACAAGAGACCCAGGATCAGCGAAGTGCCGAGCGAGATCAACAGGTTCACCAGATTGACGTAGACGATCAGAGCCTTGGAAAAGCCAAGGCCGTCGAGCCAGTACATCTGCAGTGCATAAGACCAGATCTTACCGGGGATATACTTGGTCAGGCTGCTCGCATTCACCGCCGCGACGCTCTGTCGGAAGCCTATCTTGCTGCGCGAGAGCTCATTCATCGCGCTGTACCAAGCGAACGTCGCAAGCAAGCAAGTCGTAAAGGCCGCCAGCAAGGCGCCGGCCACAAACAGCGGAGCAATCCGAAATTCGTGGGCCTTCACGTCTGCCCAATTGCGACGAAAGGCTCGGAAGAAGAAGTAGCCCGTGCAAACGACGATCAACGCCGACAACAGCGGCTTGATCATGGCTCGAACGCGGCTCATGACGCGTTGCTACGCTTCATGCACCGCAACGAACACCGCGGTCCAGGTGTCGAGGCCCAACGGGCGATTGCTCTGAAACTCGTGAGCATCCTTGAGGCGTAGGCCCGACGACTCGAGCAGCAGCTCGACCTCCGGCACGAAGAGGTACCTCATGGTGTGCGTCTCGGAAAACTCGTCGAGCGCACCACCCT
>DATCFJ010000646.1:0-4776 GCA_036509605.1 Polyangiaceae bacterium
TTCAGCGGGTGCGGGGGAGAATCCCCCGACGACGGGGCCGGGGTCCCAAACTCGGGGGTGGGGCGCCGCTGAATCTCATTCAGCGGGTTGGCCTATTTAGGCAACGCAGGATCTCCGAATCGCGGTACTCCTTCCCCACATCCTTCGCGATGATCTGCCGTGAGGTGATCTCACCCAAGCGCTCGACGTCCACCATGAAGGCGTCGTTGCTACCGGTCGGCACGCGCAGCACCAGGTTCGCTTCGCGCTGCCCGTCGGAGTCCGAGCTGATGTCGCTCGTGACGGTGGCACCGCGCGCAGCGGCGAGCTTGCGCAGCTGCGTGCGCGCGTCACTGACACTCGCGACCAGCAACGCCAGGTGAGCTTCGATGTCGTACATCTCGCGCGCCTCGGCCTCGGGCGTGCGCGCGCCAGCGTCAGCTGGAGCAGCGGCAGCCACCGCAGGCGGTGCGCCGGTCGACCCCGCCGCGGGTGCGCTGGCCTTCGTTCCCGGCTGCGTGTACCTGGTGAGCGCGGCATCATCTGCGAAGGCCGCCTGCGCGTTGTTCGCCGAAGCATGCGTGGCCAAAGGGGCTCTCGGCCCGGGGGCGACCTGGCCACACCCCGCGAGCAGCGATCCGAGCGCGAAAAAAGCCTCCAAAGCAATTCCGAAGCGCGTCATGTTCCTCTCAACGCGCGAGGACCCCCGCCGCTTACAGCGGAGTCTGCGCCCTCAGTACAGACACGTCACAGTCATCGGGCTTGGGTGCCGCGCCGACGGCGCACTCACCACTTCGCTCGAACCTTTGGAAGGCAGCAGCGATCCCCGTCAACGGCACCCTTCGGTGGTGCCCCCGTTGCCGTTCGAGCAGCCCAACGCCGCCAGCGTCGTTGCGATCAGAACGGCGACCATCGAATGTGTCGTTGCCCGGCTGCGCGGCGTGAAGCGCATCTCGTCTTCCTTGGTCCCGTGACGTTCGCATCCTCGAGGGCCCACAATGGTGCCTGATTGCTGCTCCATCGTGATTTCGGGCTGTCCGGAATCCGCTTCAATCCCCGGCGCTCCCACTGTAACTCGCTGGAATTATTGATATTTGGAATCGTCAGACGCCGAGCGTGGCACCCTGCGTCTGACGTTGAGGGCGCGGAGACGTTCGAGGTTCGGGCGTGGACGGGCAGGTCGTCCGAGTGCGTCCCGGCGCTCAGCGCGAACGCCCTGTTGCCAAGCCTTTGCCAACGCCGTCTCGACCACATTCGACAGCTCGCACGCCGCGGACGCTCGCGACGCTTCATGGGCGCGGCGCCCGGCTCGACGTGCGTTTCGCCCGCCACACCAGGACGGCCAGCACCAACGCGAGCGCGAGCAGGGGCCACCACCAAACTTCCATCTGCCAGTGGTGCCAGCCCTCATCCCAAGAGTGCATCATTCAGCTGGCCCTGACGCCGCGCCTTGTTGGTTGAACATCCAGCACTGTCCCGAATGCATGCGCTCTTGGTGATTTCGGACCTGCGTCCGCAACGCCTCGAGCTGAGATAGGTCTGTCGGCGTCAACATGAGTCGAGCACCCTGACTTGTCGCCTCGACGGTTGCTTTCGCGGCTGGCATCGGACCGCCGTCGCCCATCTGGCCCGTGCCCATGCCCATGCCGTTACCCGTGTGGCCCATCATGCCATTGCCGGAGCCCATGCCATTGCCAGAGCCCATGTGGCCTGCGCCCGGACCGCCCTGCTCGGCCATCATAGAATGCCAGCTCATAGCGCCATGGCCTGGATGCATTTCGTACATCTGCGCCATCCGTTCGACCCGCGCGCGCAAGTCGGCCACGTCACCCTTCTGGGTACTGAAGCTGAGCGCAATACCGGCGTCCGTATCCTTGGCCTCCACGTCGGCTCCCGGCACGACCATCGGGCAGCTGGCGCGCATCTGATCGATCATCTGGCCGTTCATTGTGGGCTCGACTTGCACCGGCGTCGCGGCACTCGGCTGAGTCGATGCCGCAGGCGGCGCCGGCGTGACGTTCGATGCCGTTGTCGCAGTTTCGGTCGTCTCCTTGTTGCAACCCCAGGCACTCATCAGGGCAAACACGCCGCCCATGGCAACTAGACTCATCGTTTTCATGATTTCAATCTTCTCCTCGCGCTCTTAGCTACAGCAGCCGCCAGGCTTGCCCTCCGGTTTGGCACCGGCCGGGGTAGACAAGAACTTTGCCCGACAGTGCTCGCCGCAGAAGTAGGACGTCTTCCCATCGCGCTCGGCGTGGAGAGCCGTCGCTGGGTCCACGGTCATTCCGCAGATAGGGTCTTTGGTCGTGTTGGTCGTGGATGTCGCTTGAGTCATTGTCGTGCCTCTTTCATGGTTGCTGTGGCCGCGTTGGCTTCGAACTTGGACGTGGGGTTCGCGCCAGGCTTCGGCGCCAAGGATCCGCCGCACCGTGGCGATCATGCCGACATGGCCACGCCTGACGTGACTTGGCGGCAGCATCGAGACCGTCGAACGCCTGCTTGTCCAGGTTTCTGAGTGTGGCTGCACCGATCTCGCGAACGGAATAGACGTCGTCGGCGCGCCTGAATCGGCGGACCCATCGACTCTCATGTGTGTGCTGTAAACTGAGCCGGGGTTTGGTCCCGGCTTCTTCCCTGCGCTGCAAGTTCGGGACCGCCTCGGATCGAGCAATTGTGATTCTTGATGGACTCGGAGCGCATGAGCCGATCACTCGGACAAAGGCGCGCTACCCCGGTCCGAGACGCACAGTCCGATCAGAGGACTCTGCGTCCCGCAAAACGCTATCGCCTCGGGTGCGGCACAATTGCGTCGCATCGGCTTGATGTGGGTCTGACGATCTGACACGTCGGCCTGCCCGACCTTGAGGCGCCCGATCTTTACAGCGCCGAAAAGACACCGGAGCGCGATAACTGAGGTCCTCCTCTTGTTCTGGTGGCACCACGGCACGACGCCAAGACCGTACCTACGAGACGCTGCCCTAAGCGCTCCAAGCGACAGTTTGTGTCGCGCGCTCTTCGGGGCTAGTCCGCGCCGGGCGGTTATTGGCGCGAAATGTGGGGTCTCGAGCCGGGCGACCCGCATGTTCATGCGGTGGAGGCTCGTCCGCGGGTGGGGCGAGCCGCATGGTCATGTGATGGCGCTTTTTTCGACCACGGGCGACGCTGGGGTATGCAACGCGGGGCTAACAAACGCGGGCGTTTAGCGGATCGAATCGCGATCCAAAAGTCTCAGTTCAAGAGCGGCAATTACCGCCTCGACCTTGGTGCTCGCCCCGAGCCGCTCGTAGATGGCTCGAACGTGCGAGCGGACGGTGTTGATACTCAGATCGAGGGCGAGACCGATCTCATCATAGCTGTGCCCCTGTGCCAGCAGCTGGAGGATCTCGCGTTGCCGCTGAGTGATGAGCGCGTCCGCCATGGGGGTGCCGGGGCGGACGGCCGCCATTTTCGCGGAGCTTCGCCGGGCCCGACCGAGGACCAGCTGCGAAACGAGGGGCGACATCGGCACCCCGCCGCGGAGCAACTCTCGAATCGCATCGGGCAGACGGAACAGCTCCTGCCTGAGCAAGTACCCGCCGGCGCCCGCCTTGATCACGCTCGTAACCAACTGCTCGTCGACCGGACCGGAAATGACCAACAGCGGAGCTCGATAGGCGCGGAGCAACGTGGGCAACTCGGCGACAGCGGCGGGCGCCGGGTTGTCGAAGGCGACGACGATGACGTCGGGCTGCATGCGGGGCAGCTCCTCCCGCGCGCGGTCGAGGGACTGAGCTGCCCGGACCTCGAGGTAGCGATCCCCCATCAGGACTTGTTGGGCGCCCCCGTCGTCGAAGCCGACCAAGAAGACTCGGGGTACGGGCCCGTCTACGATCTTCGGGTTGCCAATTCGGTTCACTTCCCTGGCTCCCACGACGAGCAGAGCCTACGGCCGGAGCTCCTAGCGCCGCAAGGCTTCGTCACGTGTTTCCGGCTCGCAACGAATCGAGCTCCCGAGACGCTCAGCGTGTACCGGCTCAGCAGCCTGAGGGACGTCGAATTCTGGTCGACGGCGGGCTGCCGCGGACAACGGACTCAGCTCTCTGACATGTTTAGTGCGGCGCTCGTGCTCGGATCGGGCGAGGGCGAGTCTGGGCGGGCGTGGACGCGCTCCGAACAGGTCGGTTTCCATCCGGGGGAGATACTGCTGGCCGATGCCGGCGAGGTCCAATTGTCGACCACGCCAGTCGATCGAGACACTGAATTTTTTACCATTTACTGGAGGCGCGAAGCTCTCGAGCGCGTCGCCGCGGAGCTGGGTTTCGCTGCGACGTCACGCTGGACGCGCACGGTGCTCGCCTCGGGGCCGCTCTCCGCCGAGCTCGCTCAACTTCGTGGCTTGCTCGGGTCAGGCGCTGGTGCGGTGTCAATCGAGCGAGCATACCGCTCGGTGACCGCTGCCCTCCTACACCGCGCCGGACCAAGCACGGACTCGGCAGTGACACGTCCGGTCGTTCACCCCTGTGTACGGCGAGCCGCCGAACGCGTGCGCGAGAACATCGCCGACTCGCTCTCGCTTTCCGACTTGGCCAGCGAGATGAACCTTTCGAAGTTCTATTTGGCGCGCAGCTTTCAGCGCTCGCTCGGTGTGCCCCCGCATCGCTATCGGAGGCTGCTACGCTTGCAGTGTGCTCGGCGGCTGCTCGAGCGCGGCTTCACGGTGATTGATGCCGCGCTCGAGACGGGCTTTGTCGACGCTCCGCACTTGAGCCGCGCTTTCTGCGAGTGGCTCGGGGTCAGTCCGGCTGCCTGGCGCAG
>DATCFJ010000647.1:0-7050 GCA_036509605.1 Polyangiaceae bacterium
ACCTGCGGCCAAGCTCAGCGGGATATCGAGAGACGACTCGACACGTTGCGCGAGAGCCACGCCCCGGAGCTCGGCGCGACGAGCGCGTTTGCCCGCTATGCCACCAGGCTGCAGGAAGTCGGTTCATGATTCCATTGACCCCGGTGCTCAACCTTGGTGGGGATCGCACGCGGATGAAGAACCCGGACGACGTCGCTCGGCAAACCGAGACCGCGCGACAGCTGCTCGACCGCCTGTACAATGAGCAGTCCCCGGGCTTCATGGAGCTACAACTCTTGGCCGACGAAGTGGGGATGGGCAAGACGTTCGTGGCACTCGCCGTCGCCTACTCGGTATTGGAGGCGCAGAAGGCAAACCGTGCGCTCGCGGGGTGCTACCAAAAGATCCTCATTCTGGTGCCGCAGAATGACGAGCTGATGCGCAAATGGCAGCGGGAAGTGGGCGAGATACTCAAGCGTTGCGTGGGTGCCGAGCACCAAGCTGCAGCCCAAGCGCTGTTCAAGCCGAAGACGTTCGATCGCCCCGACGAACTCGTGGCCGCGCTGCGGAGCGGCGGCGAGCGCGTCGTCATCGCCAAGACCTCGGCGCTTGGTGCGCGTGTCAAAGACGAGGATCTGAAGACCCGATTTACACTGGCGACGCTATTCCGTTTTTTTGGGCGCGCTTTGCCGATTGAGACGCGCGATATCCTTCTCAAGGGGGCACCCAGTGACTGGCCCAAGTTTTCAAGCGCGCTCGGAGATCTGAATGGCGCGGCACTGCCATTTGCTCTCGACAACCTCGAGCAGGCCATTCGACGCACGGCCGAGCGCAATCAATCAGGGCTCGAGAAGCTGCTCAGCCTGTGCAGGGAATGGGGCACGCCGAACGTGCGACGTCGCGACGAGGGTTTCGAGGAGGTTCGCAAGGTGTGCCGCGAGCTCTACAAGAGCGCGGTTTGGGATATGCTTGGCAGCGACCTGCCGCTCGTGATCGTGGACGAAGCGCACCAGTGGAAGAATCGAAAAAATCACCTCGTCGCCTTTGAGCGCTGCATTGCTCCGCGGACGCGGCGTGTGCTGCTGCTAACCGCGACCCCGTTCCAACTCCATCCCTCTGAGATCCTAGAGTTGCTGAAAGTCGGCGATTCTCTCGGGATCTCGGAGAATCGACGCGCGCTGCTCGCCAAAGCACGAGAAGAAGCCGTGAGGCCTGCGCTGGTGCGGGCGCAAGCCGAGAGTGCGGCGTTTGCGCAAAAGTGGTCGCACTTGGGAGGGCGCCTTGATGCGCTTGCTCTGCGCGCTGCCTGGGACTCGGCTTCGGCTGGCGACGCGCGTGAGCAGCTGGCTAAGTTGGCGGACGCCCCGGGCGCCCTCGAAGAAGCCGCGGTGGAGCAGGTCGTTCAAGCGGCGCGTCTCCACATCGAGCCAGAGCTACGCGACTTTGTCGGCCAGGCGTTGCGCTTGTTCGCTTTCAATCGCGACCTGGGCACGGAGCTCGGTCGCTTCGTGATGCGACATCGGCGAACCACGAACCATCGTCTGGTCCGAGCCGGCGACGAGATGAGCCACGATTCCGAGCAGCTCAAGCAGCGTCCAGACGCTCACCTCCTGCACGCTGCACCGGGCATCGACGTGCACGGCGACGACGAGCTGCCGCTCTACCTGTTGATGCGAGCAACCTCCGAACTCGAGAACGGCAAGCGCACCGCGAACCTGGGTTCGAGCCTGACCGGCTGCTACAGCACCTTCTTCGAGAGCGCTGCGGGTGCAAATTTCAAAAAGGCCGATGGACGTGGCGTCGCCGCAACGTACGTGAAGCTATTGAACGACTTGGTGGGCGATGAGGCGGCAGACGCGACCCACCCGAAGGTCGCGCGCGTCGTAAAGGAAGTCGTTGAGCGTTGGGAGCGCGGGGAGAAGAGCCTGATTTTCACCTTCCGCGTGAAGACCGCCGCGCGTCTGTACGATCTCATCAAGAGCAGAGTCGAGCAAAGGATCCATGCCAGGCGGGATGACGTGCTCGGAGGTGAGGCGGGTTTCACTCGACTTCGTCAGCGGTTGAGCACCAAGACACAGGGCCTCTATCAACCGATGTTGGACCGGGTGCTTTGGTCGATGCTGTGGGCGCCACCTGACGCCGGCGTGTCGCCAATTGCTTCGACAAGTCTGCTCCCCAGTCCGAGCGACTACCGAGAAATCGCCCGGCTGGCATTGGCCTACCAGCAGGATCTCCTAGACAAGCCTGCTGACCGAGTATTTCTCCACCGAGCCGTCGAGCACAGTTTGGCACGTCGCCTCCGCGCTAGTGCCGCGGGACATCCGCGATTGCTGGAAGTGTTGGACCGCATGGCCGACGCTGCTTGGGTCGAGAAGGCCTACGGCGGCGTCAGCACTCCCGATGAAGCAGACGAGCTGGCCGACGAAAAAGGCGTGCAAAGCACGTACGAGCACTGCCGCACGCCCGGCGAGACGGAGGTGGAGCAACTCGCCCGAGACCTGATCGAACGCGACGCCCGCGCGCGGAGGGCGCATCAGGTCGGAGTCGTTCGACAGGCGTTCGACGGACCTTCGTTTTGGCTTGGTGTGGAACCAGAGCAACAGTTACTGCGTCTAGAGCACCACGCCGCCGACGTTGAAGTCGATCGCTCAGATCAGCGATTTCTACACGTCCATTTGCGCGAGCTCACGTGGAACCATGGGAACGGGGAGCTCGACTTTCGGACACGCGCCTTGGCGTTCAAGGCCATGCGACGGGCCATGCTACGCGAATCCGTTTTGGTGCGTCTGCTTCCCAAGTACGAAGATCTGGAAGACGATCTTTGGTCGAATCTTTTGGTCCGCCACTTTACCGAGCCGGGCTCCGGAAGGCAGGAAAGCCTACTCCGACTAGTCGGCGTCTTCATCGAAGACCTGGCCGCCGCCAGCGGGGCGATCGACGATCCGAAGAGTGCTAGAGGTTCGCTCTACGACGCGACGAAGCGTGGCGAGGCCGTCTCCATTGTCAAAGGTGACACCCCGAACGACTCGCGCTCGCGCCGCTTTCAGGGCTTCAATTCGCCTCTTCTGCCAGAGATCCTGATCTGCGGGCAGATCGCTCAGGAGGGCATCGACCTGCATCGACATTGCAGCCACGTCGTGCACTATGATCTCGCGTGGAATCCCGCGACGCTCGAGCAGCGCACAGGGCGGGTCGATCGCATCGGCAGCCGCACGCAGCGGTTGCGACAGCTGGGCACCGACCTAGCAACCGGCGCGTCATCCGCGGCAGACGACCGCTTGGAGGTCAACGCACCCTACTTGGCCGGCACCTACGACGAGCGAATGTTCGAGGAGCTTCGGCTCCGTTCGCAGGTCTTCGAGGTACTCCTCGGCGGAGACCTTTCCGGATCCCGAACAGAAGCACTCGGGCCCCTGCGCCAAAGCGTGACCGGGGACTCCGACGCACCAGAGGAGGACGAGGGGGACGAGCGCGCGTTTGGCCTAATTGCTCTGCCCGAAGAGATGGCCGACAGTCTGCGCGTTGATCTCTCGGTCTGGAAAGCGTCTCCGAGCCGCCCGCAAAGGGCGAAACTGCAGGGCGCGCTGCTGCCTCCTGAAAATTTGCCAGCGTCAATGCGCCGGGAGAGCATCGCTTAGCCATGTTTCACCGTCCGGATAGTCCGATTCTCGAGCTGTCCTTCGGGACACCGCACCGGGTCTTGGATGTGGGGATGACGAAGCCGTTGCTGTTCCAAATGGAATTGGCGGGCTTGCCTCATGGCACCTGGGTGGTGAAGGTCGCGAAGCAGCGACCGTCGACGGTGCTCATTGAGTTGGCCAGCTCGGAGTTGTGCGCCCGCTTCGGGATCTACACGCCTGAAGTTGCAATCGCGCGTCTTTCGCCAGACGTCCCCGACTACGACGACACCGACGTTGGGCGTGCAGCACTCCAGATGCACAAGCAGCATCGCGGAGAGTTTGCGTTCTGTTCACGCCACCTCGAGGGCAGCGTAACAGCCACTCCCGGTACTCTCCGGTACCCGCGTGCAGGACAAGACGAGCAGCTACTTGGCTTGTTCTTGTTCGACGCGCTGGTCTGGCACAGCGATCGAACGCGTTCGAATCCGAATGCGTTGTGGCTTCACCGAGACCTAGTAGCAATCGACCACGGGCGGGCCATGCACAACCTGGAAGCAACCGACGAAGCGGGCCTCGGGCCAGACTTCTCACAGCACCACGGTCAGGAGGCGTGGCCGCGCCACATTGCATTCCTGCCCTTGGCCAAGCGCCTGAAGAAAGGGCAGCTTGCGCCAGAGCTGTTTGCGAATTTTGCCGGGCGCGTCCAAGACTTGACAGATGACGTGTTGGCGGAAATTTCAGCCCGCTGGCCTGCGGAGCTGGACACGGCTGGGCTAAGATGGGAGATCATTCGTTTCCTGAAGGCGCGCCGGAACAGCTATAATCAGGTCGAAGCCGAGGCCCAACATGCCCTCAAAAACGGTTGAATTTAGGTACTTGCAGGTGATCACCAATCACCTGTCGGGCGACCGTGTGACCGTTGGCCTGGCACATTGGGACGGCGTCGCGCTGCGGTTCGCGTGCGCTGTGGCGAGCCTACGTGACCATGCCGGGTTCGTAGACATCGATCGAGCGGTTCGCGCCATCGAGCGGAGCATCGCCCAGCGCAGTGACGAGCTTCGGTCTGCATCGAGCGGCGTTCTCTTTAGCCCGACCCTGGCTGAGCTCGCGCCAGGGTCGGAGCTGGTCGGGGATGCGCTCGTCTGGAGCGAGGTGCGCCGAGGCATCACCGGTGACGCAGCGGCCCATTTCACTGAGCTCGGGAGCAAGCTTGGGCTGCTTCCGAGGCATCACGACGCTGAGCGCTTCTCTGGCTCGACGATTCGTTCCGCTTTGGAAAGTCTCGCGCGCGACTTCGATGCCTACCCCGATCTAGTGAAAACGTCGGTGGAGTTGCACGATCATTACAGGTTCACGGCGCCGGTATCCTGGAAGAACGGGGCGTGGAATCACGCGGTCCCGCTCAACTTAGACGTCGACACGCAGCTCGAGCTGGAGACTCGGATCCGGGCAACGCTCGGGCGAGTGATCACTGCAATCCCAAGAGCTGAAATCCCGGTCTTGGTTGCTGCGCTTCCTCAAAAGCCCAATCCCGCGCTGCGCGATGTCGAGAAAGAAGCGAGGTATGCCCAAGAGGCGATCGGCGCGCACGCCCGGCTCGCCCACATCCGCGCCATCGGCGGCGGCCGAATCGATACCTCAGAGGTCCGGGCGATGATCGACACCGATATCGCAGTTCACGCAGTAAGCCCCGTCCTTGTCACGCGCCAATAGGCCAGCGCGGCGGAGGGACTTGCCCGTCGCACTGTCATGAATTGCGAGGTGCTGCCTCCCGTGGCTGGGCTCGACGCAACTTGGGCGCGCCAGCACTGTTGGCAGCCCCGCTAGCCAAACAATGTTCCCCACCGTCGTCTCCGCCGAAATCGAACGCTCGCTGCTGGACTACCTGCGGACGACGTTCCATTTGCGAGACAAGGCTCTAGAAGATGCCCTGTTTCGTTTCCTCCGCGACGAAAACACAGGGATGTTCAAAGGGCCGTACCTGGACGTTCGGCTGCCATTTCGAAAGGCGAGCGACGCTTGGGAGCGCAGCTCACCGCTCGATTATGGGCCTTCATTCGTGCCGTACGCGCACCAGCTCCGCGCCTTTGAACGGCTGAGCGCACGCGAACGCTCGCCGCAAAACACGCTCGTTACGACCGGCACGGGCTCCGGCAAGACCGAGTGCTTCCTGTTTCCAGTTTTGGATCATTGCCGGCGTGCCGTGCAACGAGGAGAGCGAGGCATCAAGGCCATCATTCTCTATCCCATGAACGCACTCGCCTCTGACCAGGCGGAGCGTCTCGCCAAGCTGCTCCGCGATCCTCGCCTCGAGGGCGTTCGGGCGGGCCTCTACGTCGGCGGTCAGGGGCAGCACGCAAAATCAGGGCCAACTCATCTGGTCGATGACCGCGAGGCCCTGCGCAAGTCCCCGCCCGACATTCTGCTCACCAACTACCGCATGCTCGACTTCCTGCTCATGCGGCCGGAAGACGCCCCGCTGTGGGGACTGAACGACCCAACCAGTCTCCAGTACCTGATCCTGGACGAGCTCCATACTTACGACGGCGCGCAAGGCAGTGACGTGGCGTGTCTGATCCGTCGGCTCAAGGCGCGGTTGAGCATCCCCCAGGGCCATCTGTGCGGAGTGGGTACGTCGGCGACGATCGGCAGTGGCGGGGCCGAAGATCCGAAGCAATTGCTGGCCGATTTCGCGACCAAGATATTTGCGGAGCCGTTCTCGATCGAGTGTTTGATTGGCGAGGACCGCCTGCTCCCGGAAGAAGCGTTCTTGAAGTTCGACGCCGATGCCGTAGAGCCGTTTGCGCTCGCGGAATCGGAGTGGGCGAAGCTGGAATCATCGAGCTACGACGGACATCTGAAGTACATGGACGCGCAAGAGCGGCTTTGGTTCAGCGGCAGGCCGTCCGGGTTGATGATGCTCGGCGAGAACCTCGGCGCGCACCCGTTTATGGCCAAACTGCTACGAGCGCTCTCCGGCAGGGAGCGCAGGAGCGGACCGCGACACGTGGCCGAAGTGATCTCGACCATCGCGGAGGAGGAGCTCGCTTTCCGTGAGCTCACACCGCAGCGACAACGGCTGGTTCTTTCGTCATTCGTTTCGCTGATTGCCCACGCCCGCTCGCCCGATGCGCAGGGTGCCCCCCAACCGCTGCTCCACGTTCAGGCACAGCTCTGGCTGCGCGAGGTGCACGGCATGCTACGCCGCGTGGGCGGAACGGACACGCGCTTCGCGTGGCAAGATGATCTGAAGGCTCGAGAGGGAGAGCAGTGGCTGCCCACGGTCTATTGTCGTGAATGCGGTTTTCATGCCTTTGCGGCGACGCTGCGCGAGGGCGAAGAGAAACTACGCGCGGTCCCGAGCGAAATCGGTCAAACCTTCCTCGAAAATGGCAATCGCGGGCGGGTCATCGAGGTCTTGCCAGAGGGTGCTGACCCCACCGTCACCGAG
>DATCFJ010000648.1:0-5298 GCA_036509605.1 Polyangiaceae bacterium
CAGGCGCTCCCGCCGCATCCGGAGCGGGGCCTGCCGCCACCCGGGGCCGAGCGCTCGGCAGGGTCGAAGCGAATGCTTGCGCCATCGAGAGGCCGCCCTCGCGCGGCGTCGATGGAAAAACGCGATCGGAAGAAGAAGCGGCAGCGGGAATTGAGCGGGCAACAACACCGCTGCGCGTTTCGGCCGCACGCGCGCCTGGATGATCGAGCGCGCGACCGACGGCCTGTGCACCGCTAATGGCGGCGACGCCTATGGCGACGCCAGTGACCAGCCACTTGGCCAGCACCGTGCTGGCGATCTTCCCGCTCGTTGCTGCACCCGGTGTCGAGCTCGCGGTGGCTGATGGCAAATGGGTGAGTTCGACGCCCAGTCCGAGCAGCATCCGTTCGAGGGCACGATGGCTCGGCTGATCGGCGTGCGCTGAGCGGATGAGATCACGCTCGAGCTCGTCATCTGCTTCGATGAGACGTTGCGGGGCAGTCACGGGGACCTCCGGGGAAACTCGTGTCGGGCGCGCAAGCGCCTGACCTCACTGTGGAACGCCTCGCGCGCACGTCGGAGACGCGAGGCGGCGGTGCCGCGCGGGATGGACACGAGCTCGGCGATTTCGCTGAGCGACAGCTCCTCAATCTCGTACAGCACAAAAACGGTCCGCTCCTCGAGTCCGAGCGCGGCGAGCGCCCGATCCAGAAGTAGCCGGCTTTCCCCCAAGAGGGCCGACTCCTCCGGGCTCGGGGCTGGATCGCGGAGCGACTCGAGCTCGGGGCCACAGGCTTCGGATCGCGCGCGGGCTGCCGTGCGGCGCGCTTGCGTCGCAACGAGCAGCGCCGTCTTGAATAAAAATGCCCTCTCCCGCCCGGGCTCGAGATCGGAAAGTCGCCGTGACGCCACCTCGAACACCTGCTGAGCCGCGTCGTCGACCGAGGGTTCGGCAACACCCAGGCGACGCAGCGAGCGCCAAATAAACTTGAAGTGTTCGCGCGCGAGCGTGGCCAGCCGAGCGTGGCGGTCGACTGCCTGGGCCACCCCGATTGGGGCAGCTTTGTTGATGGCGGCGTGCGCAGACAATGACCCGATCAACAATGCGACGAGACCCGGCGCCGGATCACGGAAAACGCAGCCCAAGGCAGAGCGACGCTTCGAAAGCGACCTCCGGGGTGCGTGTGAGTTCCGGCTCCCCGGTAAATGCAAAGCGATAGCGGGCAAGCGGGAGCTGCACGGCGAGGCCGGCGCCGAGCACGAGCCGGCGCGCAAATGTCCAGGTTGGCCTGAGCGCGAGCCCGAGCGAGCTCCAAAGCTCGTCGCGCGTGACGAAGCCGCTACTGTGGACCCCGACTGCCCGCAGCCGGCCGAGCTCGACGAATGGGCACGGTTCGAAAGCGAGCCCGTAAGCGGTCACGCGCAACAGGCACCCCTCGAGGCGCGCTGTCTCGAGCTCAAACTCGGCCAGGGCACCACTGAGCGGACTCGATGCGTGGGCGCTGGCGCGGCCAAATGAGAGCCGCGCAGAGCTCATCGCGAGCGAGCGGTCTCCGCGTCCGATCCCGAAAAAGAGGCGCTCGGCGACTGCCCCATGACGCGTCAGAGGCGTGTTCAGCGCGGCCTCTGGTCCCGCAATCAACCACAGGGGGGCTGTGACAGGCCGCAGCGCGGGCGCCGCCGCTGGCACAGGGGAAACCGACGCTGCTGGCTCCTCCGCGGGGAGCGGAAGCGGTGAGGCGCTCGCCTGGGGATCGACGAGCACGGCGACGATGAACGCCAGCGCTTGCACCAGCTCCTTACAGCCTCCCGCCTGCAGCTCGCGCACGGTGCGCTGTTCGTTGCGCGAGAACGTCACGCGCCCAACGAGCCCTTGCGCGCCCCGATCGATAGCGACAGTGACCGCGAACGGCGATGAAGGGGCAAGCCAGCCCGCGGTTCGCGCTGCCACCTGAGCCGAAAAATCCACGCTACTCGGGCAATCGCTAGGCGCGTGGTAGCCAAACGTGCCCGCGTCGCTCGGCGTTGCACCGGCCGTAGCCGGCGCGGCTACGATCGCCAGCCCGACCGCCGACCACCAAAACCCGGCTGAAATCATCTGGGACAGCAGCTCTACTACGGGCACCGGTAAAAGCGAACAGGAGCCTGCGGCTCACGGCGTAGACCTCAGGCCCTGTCTGTGAGCTTTCACCGACCGGCTTCGCTGCGCGAGCTCGTCCACTGTTCGAGCCTGAGCCGTGCATCGCCTCCCGCTCGATTCGTGCTCGCTTCAGCGGGCGATCCTTTCGTGCAGAGCTCGACGACATAGCCATTCGGATCCCGAAAATAGATCGAGTGGATGAAGCCGTGGTCGGATACGCCGCCCTCATGGCCACCGGTTGACCCCATGCGGCGATCGGCGCAAGAAGAAGAGGGCAGCAAGTGACGGAACCAGATTGGAATGACTTCAAGGTCATGCTCGCGCTCGCGAGCGGGGGCTCTGTCGCCGGGGCCGCCCGCGCTCTCGGAGTGGACAGCTCCACCGTCAGCCGACGCCTCGCCACGCTCGAGGATAGCGTTGGCGCCCAACTGATCGTCCGCGGCGGGCAAAGATTCGCTTGGACAACCGAATGGCGCGCGATGCTCAGCGCGGCGCAAGCAATTCAAGCCACGGTTCTGGAAGCGACTCGAGCGGTGCAATCAACCAAGCTCGGCACCTCGGCTGCCGTCCGCGTTTCGTGTCCACCCGGGTTGAGCGCTGCGCTGACGCGGCTGATAGCGGTCGTGCGCGAAATGCGCCCCGACCTCACGCTCGAGCTGTGCGGTGAGAACCGCGCAGTCGACCTGGCCAAAGGCGAGGCCGACCTTGCTCTGCGCATGTTTCGACCGAGCGAACCGGCCCTCGTCTGCAGGCAATCATTCGAGGTCGCTTTCAGCACCGCCTGGCTCGTCTACCACGAGTCCGCGCGCGACACGGCTCGCGTCCGTGCGGCTGTCGACACCCTGGCAGGAGTGTTCGACACCCATCGCCGTGTGTTCTCTGGGCAAGCAGACTGCGGTGGCGCTCGGTGAACGGAAGCCGTCGCCTGATGCGTTGAGTATCTCAATGTTGTACGTAGCTGCGGAAGCGCCCATCACGGAAGGCCGCGAGCAAGCGGGCTGCTGCGTTGGCGCTTTCAATCGGGTCGCCCCGCAACCGAAGGTACTGGGAGAAGCCAGGCATGTTCTTGGGGAGGGCTTTCAGCGACGCGAAGCCCATCTGCCATTGATCGAAGTAACGAGCGTCCACCTCGCGTCGGAGCAAGGCAACCAACCGATGATGCCGCTTGTCTTTGGCAATCTTGGCATACAAGGTCTCCAGCTCGGAACGCTCGCCTTCCAGTGCCTGAAGGAACGAGCCCTCGTGATAGAGCAGCATGCCCGTAACTCCGAGTCGGCCATTGTTGGCGCGGGCCGCGGCGAGCAGCTGGGTGAGCTCCGAGTCGCTGAACGGTGCGACGGCCGCGCTCGAATAAATGATCTGGTGCACAACCCTAGAAACGGCCCTATCTCTCCCCGAATAAGCGGGCCCACAAATGCGGTCTTATTGCAGGTACACGACAACGCTCAACCTGCCCGAATCTTGAGCCCCGGCCTCATTGCCGGCTGGCTTTGAGTGAGTATTCGACCGTGCACGGTAAAGTCGAATATTTGCCGCCCGACGAGCTCAACTGATCGGTGCAATTGGTCGTGCTCGAGACCGCCGTCGCGACGGAGTAGGTGTACGTGGCTTTGCCGGTGAACGTCTTCGGCGGTGATTCTGCGCTCAGTGTCAAATCGATCGTCGTCGACATGGTGAGATTGCACGTGCCCGGGTTGCTCGCATCCGTTCCGTCCACGTTGGCGGTCTCGGCGGCAACCAGCGTCGCTGCTTGCTCGTTCGTCGAATCGAGCAAGCCAGACACTTCATCACTGCCATCTTTGTTCGCCAGGTACAGAGTCGTTCCGTCCTGTGACAACTCGGCGCTGAAATTCCAGGGATTCTGGGCGGCAATCCCGGAGCCGCAGGTATTGGATCCGAGCGTGCTCACCACGCTGTAGTTGCCGAGCGCGGTGCCGGGTAGCGACGACGAAGCGGCCACGCACGCCGCGAGCTCGCTGATCAGCAAGACTAATACGACTGAGCAGCAAAGCGCAGCTGGCTGCTTTCGGGGGCGACGAGCCGCGCACGCGCCAAGCCGCCGAACAAACTTCTCTGACATCCATCTCCTCGAGCTGGTGTGAGTTTCGCGCAGCGCTGATGCGCCAGTGTTGCGCGTTGATTGCAGTCTATTTCTGCACCCGCGGAGCCTGCCGCGGTTCCTGGGCGCCTCGACGACCTCGCGCCAGCGACTACGCGCGTCTCAAAGGCTACGCGGCAGCGGATCCGCTGGCTGCGGCTACCCTCGAACGAGTTCCCAAGACCCGGGCGCTCAAGGTCGCTGTAGGCCAAGCGGCCTTGCTCGCTATTTCGTCGACCGGCTCGCTGCGAGGCTCGGTGGACGGTGGAGCGTCGTGGACAACGCCCGAGCTACACGGTGCGCGGCAGTTCGACGACGTTGCCCTGAACGGACGCGGCGAAGGGCTACTCGTGAGTCGTCAACGGCAAGTCCTCACCACAGAGGATGACGGGCGCTCATGGCATGTGCTTACCCTCGCAGGAGCTGCCGTCGTCGGCATTGAGTATCGGCTAAGCCGGCAGGAATTTTACTTGAAACGCGCCGACGGTCGGCTGTTCGGCGTTCTGCTACATCCCTGGCGACTCGACGGGTCTTTGCACCAGCTCCGCTTTCAGTTCACGCCCTTGCTAGACCCGGAGCGCCTGCGGGTCAGCGTGAAGACCTACCTGCTTGGGCAAGGCTCGCTAGAGCTGCTCGAGCAGGGAGAAGGCGCAGACCACGCTTGGTTGCTGGCCATCCGGCGCCAGCTCAAGGACCCGCCGACCCTTCGCGGCCTGCCCGAGCTGAACGACTGCAACCAGCTGGTTGGCGCAGTCTTCGGGCAAAGATTCGTCCTCGACTGTGCTGGGAGTGGCCAGGGGATTCACCGATTTTATGCCAGCACCGACTTAGGAATCACCTGGCACGAAGAGAGCGACCCGGCGTTTCACGTCATCGAGCAACGCTGGCTGCTCGAATCCCCGCCGGCACTGCGGAGCTTCGCCTTCGATTCCCACAGGCAAGAAGCGTTCAGTATCGGCCTCGTCCAGCCTGCCATTCCGGGAGGCGTATACTCCTTGGCTCTCTTCCGCTGGCGGCTCGGCGCGGCGACGCCCGAGCAACTGTCCGAGCCGCTCGCCTTCCTCAGTGAGCTTCCCCCGGT
>DATCFJ010000649.1:0-2850 GCA_036509605.1 Polyangiaceae bacterium
TAGGAGTTGTACGTGGGGCAGGTCACCGCAGTGATTGCGGGTGCGTGCGCCTTCAACCCAGCGATGAAGTGCAGCGCCAACTCCGAGCAGGGCACGCCGTAGCGACTGGCGAGCTTGCCCGATTGTCCGCCGCTCGGGGCAAACAGGTTTGCGCCCGTCTTGCTGTCCGCGAGTGACATGTTGAAGTGCGCGCCACTGCGGAAGTCATCGGCGAAGGGCTTGGGCATGAAGCTCGCGATAGCGCCCGCAAGCTCTGCGACCTTCTTGACCATGAAGCGCAGGAACGTGAAGCGGTCGGCCATCGTCAGCGCGTTCGTGTAACCGAAGTCGAACTCGTATTGTCCGCGCCCGCACTCTTGGTCATACGAGTACAGCCCCCAATCGAGCTCCTTCATGTACGCCGCCAGCGGGTCGAGGAACGCCGAAGACTCGCTGGCTTGAGTGACGTCGTAGCAGGCGTTGGGGCCCAGAAAGCGCGACTTGGTGATCGGCCCGAGCACGCCGTTCGCGTCCGGCTTGAGCACGTAAAATTCGGGTTCGACCCCCAAATTAAAGGTAAAACCCAACTGCTTTGCGCGTTCGAGCACGCGCCGCAAAATGCCGCGTGGATCGCCCGCGTACGGCTCACCGTGATAATACAGATCACTACTGAACCACGCCCGCGATTTTTCCCACGGCAAGATCACCGTGCTGTCGAGATCCGGCACCGTAGCGCATTCGTCTTCTTGCGGGCCCGCAAGGCCTAGGCCTTCGACCGCGCCAACCGTGTACAGCTCGCTGCCGTCACACAAGTGCTCGAACGAATCGATCGGCGTCAGTTTGGATTTCGGGATGCCGTGGATATCCACGAACGTCGCCAGACAACTCTTCACTCCGGCGTGCAGCAAGCGGCTCTTGACGGCAAGAACCTTGGCCGGGTCCTGCTGAAAGCCGCGCGGGACACCGAATTGAGGAACGTCATCAGCCATCCGGGCACCCTACGAAGCGCCCCGCCCCAGCGCATGTCGCCGATGTGTCCGGTCGGTTACAGACGCCTAGACATAGACGTTGGGTGTCTTGAAGATTGGGCGCTCGCAATCCAGCAACGCACCTCGCAGGCGCACATTTTTCCCGGCGCCGCGCTCAGGACGCCCGCAACCGCCCAGCGCGGATCTGAGCCACACTGAACCGGCCCAGCACGTTGCGCGCGGCCTGCGCGGCTTGCTTCAGCGCGGGGCTTTCGCCACCGTCCGCGTCGCTCAATAACAAGCGCGGTATCCCGGACTCACTCAGCACGCGGAGCTCGGCGTGATCGAGCCGCGCGCGTTCGGCGATTTCTGCGAGATCCGAGAATAGCGCAGGTGGCACTCGACCGCGTATGATCGTCAGAGTGCCGTCGCGCGCAGAGAGCGCAAACAGCTCGTTGGCGCGACGCAGTCCGTAAGCGATCGGCGCACAGAGGCACGCGGCAAGCAGGAGCCAGAGCCAGGACGACATACCGGAATGGCGTGCCTCCGCGGAGGGGCCGGCGCAAGACTTCGGGCCCGCGAATGGCTAAGTCGGTCGATAATCGCAATCGAGGCGCCCGGCTGGCGAGGCGCGACGAAGGCGCATACCGCTGGTATGTAACTGAGGAGCAACGAAGCCAGCAGGGATGCATCGGCCGCGAGGGCGATCGACTTAGCCATTCGCGGGCCCGGGAGTGACTCGCGTTCAGAACCGCAAACGGGTGGGCGCTGAGCTGTACGCACTCACTCATCGCGGCAACCGCGGGGACCTCGAATTTTATCGCCGCACGTGTCGCGGCGCGCGCAGTGTGCTCGAGCTAGGCTCGGGTTATGGTCGCGTGCTCACTGCTTTGGCGAGCGCAGAGCGGCGCGTCGTCGGCCTGGAGCGCGATCCGGAATTCCTGGCGCTGGCGCGCCGAGCTCTGCGCCAATTGAGCCCCGAAAGGAGGCAGTCCGTGCGCCTGGTGCACGGTGATGCGCGTGATTTCGAGCTGGCTGAGCGATTCGATCGCGTGCTGTTGCCGTACAACGCGCTGTACTGTTTGCTCAGCAAGCGAGCCGCGCTCGGTTGCTTTCGCTCGGTGCATCGCGCGCTGAAACCGGGCGGCGTCTTCGCCTTCGACGTTTGGAATGCGGCCGCATTCGACGTGGCCACCGGCACGCCGCCCGATGACGACGAGCCGATTGTGTCGCTGAGCCATGACGCGCGTACTTGGGACGTCTTCGAGCGCTCATGCGTGCGGCGGGCTCGAAAGCGACTCGACGTGACGTACCACTACGTTCCGCGCGAGGGCGGGGCAGTGCAGCGGATTCGGATTCCGCAGCGGTACTACTTGGCGACCGAAGTCGATGACTTGCTCGAACGTGCAGGCTTCGCGCTGCAGGCGCGCTACGGCGATTTCTCCGGCGGGCGCTTTACGTCGCGTTCCGCGCAGCAGGTCGTGCTGGCGCGCGCGCTGTGACGCCTCAGCGCATCGTGATGAGCTCTTCGGCGGCGGTTGGGTGGATGGCTACGGTGCGGTCGAAATCCGCCTTCGTGGCGCGCATTTTAACGGCGACCGCGAAGCCTTGGATCAGCTCGTCCGCGCCGCGGCCGATCACGTGCACACCGACCACGCGCTCCTCCTTGCCGACCGTGACGAGCTTCATGTGCGTGAGCTCTTTGTGCTCGGTGACGGCGTAGAACATGTTCGTGAAGCGCGTGGTGTACACTTTTACGTCTTCGCCGTGCTTGGTGCGGGCGTCGGCTTCGCTCAGGCCCACCGTGCCGATGGGCGGGTGGCTGAACACGACGCTAGGGATGTCGTCGTAGTCGAGCTTAGCTTCGGGGCTGCCGCCGAATAGGCGATCCGAAAGCCGGCGA
>DATCFJ010000650.1:0-2495 GCA_036509605.1 Polyangiaceae bacterium
GACTCGAGACGGGCGTGTGCGCGCTCCAAGAGAACCGCACTATCTGGTGCGACGCGGTTGGTCTTCGGGGTCTTCGCGGCCATGAGGCGGGACAATACGCCGACTGAACGCCGGAATGGGTAGCGAGTTAGCCCGACCCGCCGACAAACGATGAGTTTGTGGCCCTGACCGGCGCCGTTGCTCGAGATCCGTTTGGGAAAGCCACGGACGCCGGCCAGAGGGGTCGTGGAAGCGACGACGACGACGGCAATAGTACTAAGCCGGCATGTCAGACAGCCAAGCTATTTCTTTACTCGGAGATCAAACCTTGGCTCCCGCGCACGCGATTCCGGAAATGGAGCGCGCCGGACCAGCGCCTCGAGGCGTCGTCCTCGTCGACCACAAGAGCTTCCCGGTGCCCGGGAAGCGTGGCAGCCGAAGGCGGCGGAGTTCGCCCCTCAGCTCGCCGTCTACGCCGAAGCCCTTCGGTTCGCGGGCAAATTGGTCGTCGAGCAGCGGGGTCAACTTTACGATCGCGGGGCCGCCCTACGTTTGAGCCCGATTCGCGCCAGCTGAACGGGCGCGCCCCTGACACAGCCTGGCAGATCCCGATGTGGATTCCTCTCCAAGTTCCCGGCGCGAATTGCTAAAAGGCCGGAAGCTGCCGTCGCTTTCGAGCTGACGGGGCAGTCATGAAGTGTGGACCGGCTTGAGTGTGTGATGTCTGAGCGCGGCGGAGTCGCCGGGCTTGTGGGGAACTAGCGATGAGTCAACAAATCTGGTTCAGCAGCGGCGGCGAGCGCGTTCGACAAACCATGGAGGCCGCGTTTGCCTGGTGCGACCAGTGCTGCATCGTCAGCGCCGCCCCCACGGCGGATGACCGCGGTGACGCTTTCTGGGCGCAGGCCGGTCGCTACGAGCTACGGGTGCGAGCAGCCATCTTTTCGAGTCTTGAGACGGTCGCGCCAGACGTGATCGCGCCGCTCCTGGCTGCAGACCGCGTCCGGCGTTTCATCGAGGGCGCCGACCGCCAAGGTCACTTCATTTTCTTTGAGCACGGCGACGAGCTGCGGTTCTTGCTCGCGCCAGCCGCGTTGCGTGACAGCACGCTCGCGAGCCCCGGGGTGTGGCTGTTCTGGGAAGGGCCAAGAGGTGCCATGCCGGAGGGGTTACAGGCGATCGTCGACGAGTGTTGGACCGCGTCGGTCCCCACGGACCTCAGTGGGCCCACGATCGACCGCCCAGTTCTCGCGCCCCAGTATTCCCGGCAAATTCCGTCAGTTCGAGAGGTATTGGGGATCCGCAGTCGGATCGATTTCTTCGACCTCGAGACGGATGCTCAAGAGGGGGCGCTTTGGAGCGCACTGATCGGCGAAGGGCCGGTCGATCTCGAGCAAGCGATCCGACTGTGCGCCGACCGCCTGCGCGCGCAGGGCTTCCTCGAGTATCAGCGGTTGCATCAGGACGGCCGAGTGTACGCTGCAATCGAGGAACGGCTCCTTGCCGCGAGGCGCCGAACGGATCTGTTCGACCGCCCGCGAAACGGCTTTGTGCGCGCCATCCAGCCGGACATCGATCAGCTAGCGGCGGAGCAATGGCGCGACTGTCTGATGGGTGCCCTCGACGAGGGCGTTCGAGTCGACCGTGACGAAGCGGTTCGTCTTGGGTTCGATAACGCGCTGGCCACTTACGGCCTCAATGCTCAACGGCTGCGGAGCGGCGGGCGCGCCGATCAGGCCTTGCGCAGTGCGATCAACAGCGCGATCCGCCAAGGCTTTCTGGCGCGCGATGGTGCCGTCTATTTGTCCCGCGTCGCCGGCTCGGCTCCCCCGACACTCCGCGGGGCAATCGAGCCTGAATCCAGGCCCGAAAGCGGCTCCGAAGGCGCACAACGAGAACCAGATGCGGTCGTTCCCGCCCCCGATTCAGCCGTCGCTCCTAACGTCGAGGCTGCCCCGCCTATCGAAGTTGTCCCGCCCATGGAGGCAGCCCCGCCTGTCGATGCGGCGCCCGCGACCGAATCCACGCCGCCACCTGAGTCAGCCGCCCCCGCGCCTCTCGATCGAGCTCTGCAATCGCTGCCGCTGCCCACGCGCACGCTGAACTGGGCCGCCCGGAACGAAATCTCGAGCGTTCGCGAGCTGGTGGCTTGGAAACCGGAAACCTTCGAGAACGAAAAGAACATCGGACGCGGAACGATTCAGGAGACGCGCGAGGTGCTCGAGTCGCTCCTCGGCTGCACGTGGGAAGCGGCCTACGTCGCTCTCCACGGAGGCACGGCGACGGGAGCCGCGCCGTCTTTCGACGCACCGGGATCCGAAGACGACGCAGGCACGGATTCGCTAACCGCTGGAGGAGCCACTGGTTGGGCCCAGCTCGCCGCGCACTTGACCGAAGCCGAGCGAGACATTGCGCTGGTTGATGTTCAACTACCCACTCGCATGAAGAATTACGTGCAAAGTGTGGGGATCGAGCGGCTAGGTGATCTCTTCAAGTTGTCACACGCCACCTTGACC
>DATCFJ010000651.1:0-7518 GCA_036509605.1 Polyangiaceae bacterium
GGTCTTCCGGCGACACGAGCGTACGCTGGTCACGCTGCTCGCGGCTGCGCTTCCAAGATGGCGCGACGCGCTGCTGCTCGTGAAGCCCGAAACGGTGCTCCGCTGGCATCGTGAAGGGTTTCGCTTGCTCTGGCGCTGGAAGTCTCGGTCGACGCCGCCGACTCCTCGCGTGTCGCCGGACCTCATCGAGCTGATCCGCCGCATGGCTGCTGAGAATCGGCTCTGGGGCGCCGAGCGCATTCGTGGTGAGCTGCTCAAGCTCGGAATCCACGTCGCGAAGCGCACGGTGCAGCGGCACATGCGTGATCGTCGGAATCCGACGCCGCCGCGCGGGCAGAGCTGGCACACGTTCTTGCACAACCACACGGTGTGGGCCTGCGATTTCCTGCAGACCTATGACGTCTGGTTCAGGCCGGTCTTTGCGTTCTTCATCGTCGACGTCAACACCAAACACGTCTTGCATGTCGGGGCAACTCGGCACCCAACGGTGCAGTGGACGGCGCAGCAGCTCCGGGAGGCCACGCCCTTCGGCGCCGCGCCCCAGTTCATCATCCGCGACAACGACGGCAAGTTCGGCGCCGACTTCGACCGTGCCGCAAAGGGCGCCGGCATACGCGTTCTTCGGACGGCAGTCCAAGCTCCGCTCATGAATTCTGTTTGTGAGCGATTTCTCGGCAGCGTCCGGCGCGACTGTCTCGATCACCTCGTCATCCTCGGCGAGCGGCACATCGAGCACGCGCTTAAGAAGTACTGCTTCAACCATTTCAACGTCGCACGGCCGCACCAGGGGATCGGACAGCGCTTGCCGACTCCGCGAGCGCTCAAGGGGCGGACCGATCCCGCAGGTGTCATCGCTATTCCGGTGCTTGGAGGCCTTCACCATGACTACCGCGCGGCTGCGTGACGCGCGGATGGATGTGTTAGCCAAGACAGGCACCCGACGGCGCAGTGGACGGCACAGCAGATGCGGGAGGCCACGCCCTTCGGCGTCGGGCCGAGTTCATCATCCGAGACAACGACGGTAAGTTCGGTGCCGACTTCGACCGCGCCGCGAAGGGCGCCGGCATCCGCGTTCTTCGGACGGCCGTTCAAGCTCCGCTCATGAATTCCGTTTGCGAGCGATTTCTCGGCAGCGTCCGGCGCGAGTGCCTCGACCACATTGTTGTTCTCGGCGAAAGGCACCTCAGTCGGGTGCTCAAGGAGTATTGCTTTCGCTATTTCAACACCGCGCGCCCGCATCAAGGGCTCGAACAGCGCGTGCCGACTCCGCGAGTGCTCAGGAGGCGGACCGATCCTGCCGGTGTGATCGCTATTCCGGTGCTTGGAGGCCTTCACCATGACTACCGCGCAGCTGCGTGACGCGCGGATGGATATGGTAGCCAAGACAACCTCGAGCACATGCTGAAGGAGTGCTGCTTCAGTTACTTCAATGTCGCGCGCCCGCACCAGGGGATCGGACAGCGCTTGCCCACCGAGCCAGCGTTCACCGCGTCGGCCGGTCCCGCGATCGTAGTCGGCGTACCGGTGGTAGCCAAGACATAGGTGCTGAACGCGGGCGCTATGGAGTCTTGTTGCTTCGCTAGATACTACTTCGCTAGATACTACCGGCTCACGACCGGGCAGTGCCTCGTGATCTGGAGTTGCACGCTTGCTTACATTGTCTGTTCCCGGAATCCATGATAGACAACGCGAATTCACGACGTTCGTGGAGGGTTTTCAATGGGTATCAGCCAGATTATTTTCGCGTTACTAATCATGTGCGGTATTGGTGGTTACTATTATTGGAAGTCTGGCGGTAGGGGCGGTGCGGAAGCCTATCTCACCAAGCTCCTCGCGCTTCGCGAAGGGGAAAAGACCGTCCAGACGTGGGTCTGCTTTTACGATATCGAACGAACCATGGGTGAAAAAGTCGGCGAGGTGTTTGGAAAACACACCTACGGGATCAGTCTGATGCTCGCGCTCACGGGGCAGGGCCGCTTGGTCATGGGGGAAATGCAAAAGAATCGGGACGGGGAAAACAATCCCCCGAGGGCCTTCGAACCTGGAAGCGTCGTAGTCAGCTTGTCCGACAAGAAAGCTGAAAGAGCAAGCCTTGTCGGCGCGAATGGGATGGAGAACGCCGTCGTGATGGTACTTGAGCCCCAGAACGGACAACCCGCCGTCAAGATCCAAATCGCGGAATCTGGGTTCAAAGCGATTCAGGCTTGGGCACAGTTCTAGCCACGCAGGATCACGCGGAGCCACTCATTTGCCCGCGATTCGGGGTCGACTCCACAGCGGATTCTCCGCGGCCATGCGTTCGATCAGGGCGAGCTCTGCGCTGATCGGAGGACGACCGAGATGCTTTGACTTCATCGTCCAAGACCCGGCAAAGCCGCGACGATGCCAACCGATCACCGTGGCGGGCCTGACGATCGCGAGTACGTCGGTCCAGCGCGACCATGTCTGCGAAAGCACTGCCCAGAACGCCCGGTCCATCGGACGCTGCCGTGGCCGCGGTGTTGTCCGACGCAGGATTGCGAGCTGCTGCCGGAGCGCGAGGGTTTCGGCAACGAGGGTCGCGCGCGGCTTCATCGCCGCGAGCAGCGCCCCGACGAAAGCTCTGAGAATCGCCAACACGAGATTCATCTTTGCATTGTCGCTGAAGAAGGTCAGCGGAGATTCGTTCGCTGTTTTCGCGTAAAGTGCCAGCGACGCTATGCCCGGAGGCCTTCGAGTGCGTTTCTCGCCAGCACACCTAATCGTTTTTTTGGCTCCGCCTGGGGATGAGCACGTCATCGAACCGGCCGACCACGGTGTTGCTGCTCTTCAAGAACAGGACCGGCTCCTTCGGCACCTCAGCGCCTGATTCTTTGGCGTGATCCCTTTAGTTGAGCCCGACGCACACGACCTTGCCCGCGCCGCGCAACACACGCGCCCGAGCGAGCGTTCGCGGGCAGGTCCGGTAGCTGTGCTGCGCGCGGGGCGACCGCTTGCCGAAGTCGCTCGAGCCCACCATTCTGAAAAAACTCGCGATCGAAATCAGCGCACAGCGACGACACGTCCTTCCGTTGATCGCCGAGCAGCAGGCCGGGCTTTCCTCACCGAACGCGCCGAAACGAATGAGCTTCATAGCCCAGGTCTTAGCGCGGTGGTCGCCTGTGCTCCAGCGAGGAAAGGCTCAGTACAACTCGCCTTGGCACGATAGCGCGAGCCGAGAGGCGCAGGTTCTGGTTCGCACGCCGCAGTAGCCGTCCGTGCAGCTCGGAGCTGAGGTGCAACTGGTCCCAGCCGCTTGCTTGGCCAGGCAATGGCTGGAGACCGCGTCGCAATACGACGTGCTCGAGCACTCGCTGCCGCCCGGGGTGCACGGTCCCGAGGCGGTCTGTGCCACGCACACCTTGGCGCTGCAGAACAGCCCGACGCTGCAATCTTCCTGCAGCGTGCAGCTGCCGCTGGCGCCTTCGGTTGGCACGCACAGGCGATCTGCGGAGCAATAGAAGCCGTCATTCGCCCAACACACGAGATCCCCGGGGCGTTGCAAGAGTCCGCCGCAGCCCTGGTCCGCCTTGCATGAACCGAAGCAGGGGTCGCCGGATTTCCCGTGCGCTACGCCGGCAAATGGGTCAGCCGTCGTCGTCGCTAGCTTGCACACAGGGCTCGCGAGCGTCGTGTCGCAATAGGCGCCTCCCTTGGGCGCGCACTCCGTGCTGTTCTTGCATGAGGCGCCGGCTGCGAGCGTGGGCGTGAAGATCTGATTGCAAGCGTCGATAGCCGCAGGGCCATCGAAGGTGCACTGCCGAGCTTGCGCCGCGATTTGCGTGACGCAGTTGAGCGCGGAGGCGGTATCGAAGTTGATGTCAGGGCTGGCGTACAGGGCGTAGGTGGCGCCGATGTCCGCTGCTAGCCCCGTTTGGCACCGAGCGGTCTGAAACGGGAAGCCGGCTGTGCTGCAACAGCTCGCGATGTTGTCGCACACCGCGGACGTCGCCTGTGTAACGAGCTCGGCTTCGTTTTGAGGTGCAGACTGTGACGCGCTCCCGGCAGCGCTACCGGAACCACCCACGACGAGATCGAAGCCTGCCGCGCCACCGTTTGCCGCTGAGCTCGGCGCGCCTGCCGTGCCGCCGTTCGCTGTCGTGTTGGGTGCGCCCGCGCTGCCCGCGCTGCCCGCGCTTGCCGGAGAGCCGGGGTTGCTCGCGTTGCCGCACGCCGCGAGCGTCAGTGCCGCACCTAAATAGAGACCAAGCCCACGCAAACCCGCCTTGCTCACGCCATCAAGAATCGCACCGTTGCTCGTCTTTCGCAAACCGCGGCGGGCCGCTAGCTTGAGGCGCGAGCGCGCAGCGTTGGGGGATAGGAAGGCCAAACGGTGTGGCGGTCGAAGGCTCGGGCTCGTCAACTTGCCCACCACACCGGAAATGAGAGCATCTCGGACCGTCACGATCACGCTAACTATAGGTTAACGTGGGAGATAAATTACGCGAACAGGCCGTGCCGCGGGCGTTCGCGCCGGTTTCGGGACGGGCCCGCTGGCGATCCCGTGGTGTCCGGATAATCGCGGTCGAAATCACGCGGCATGCTTGAAGTAAAGATTGAGCAGCCCACCGAGGCGCGAGCGGGAAGCGATGTCACCTCGCGAGCAATTGTCCTTGCTCGGGGCCGTACGCGAATGAATCAGTCTTCCAGCGAGCGCTTGGTGGAGAACGGGTCCAAGTCGACCGCGACGGACGATCTCTTTAAGGTTTACCCGCTCCCCAAGCCCACAGTGCGGGTAGAGCTGTGGGTCTGAATCTCTGTAAGCCCTGCTGGCGGAGGAGCCGGATGGCGGAAATCTCCTAGTCCGGATCCGGTGAGGGGCCCGGGGCAAGGACCCGACAAAAAATGCCAACTGCGGCGCTGCACGCAGCTCGCATGATGCTCGAGGATGCCTAAGGGTATTGAACCAAGCAATGGCCCGAGGAAGCACCGGCCGAATGCCCACACACGGCCGACACACCGGGCGGTACGGCCGCGCTGACGCAGTCGGCGGCGCAAGCGCTGCTACCGCAAAACGCCGCTCCCGCATCGACTCGTGAGCTGACGGCGGTCCAGTCGCTGCCGCAGCCGCAACAGCTCGTGCCAGAGCGGAGGTAGCACTCCGAATTAATGCTGCATTCGCTGAGTGAGCTCGTCCGCACGTCGATCGGCTGGCAACGGCCAGCTTCGCACGCGGCATAGTAGTTCTTGGTGTTGACCGAGTCCGGTGGAACAGCGGGACACTGGTCACCCCCGCCGGGGCACAGGGATTCGTGCTGCATCTTGTATGCAGCGTCGTTCTTGCTGTTGGCCGGAATGAAGGCCGAGAGCGGGACCGGCTCGCAACCCCCGCCGCAATCGGTCTGCGTTTCGAGCACACAGCTGTCCGGTGGCGCGCACGCGGCCCAGTCGATACCGCCCGTTCCTGAGCTACCCGAGCCACCGACACCCGCTGCTCCGGCAGCGCCGCCGCCGCCTCCCGCGCGAAGGTCGCAGATGCAGTTATCCTCCCCGCTTGTGCCAACCGTTCCCACTGTGCCACCCATGACAGCGGTGCCACCCGTGCTGCCCCCCGACGGCGAGTCAATCCCAGCGTGCCCACCGCACGAAAAGCACAGCAAACCGAGGGCCAAAAGCGAAGATCGTCGTGCCATGTGCGGTTCCCTTCGGAGCAGCATACGCACGCCCCGTGCCAACTGGGCGGAATGGCGTTCGAGGATGACCGACCGGATGGCTCGATCGAACAGTCGTTCAATATGACCCGTTTGGACGTCGAGTACGAGCTCGGCTGGACGTCTTGGGGACCGCGTCTCGCCCACCTGGACCGGTGGGGTGCGCGTCGCTCGCGTTGCACGAGTATACGTTCCTGGAGCCGAGGCAGCATCGGACAGCACGGAGGGAATCCAAGGTCTTCAAATCGTCTACTCAGATCGCCGTTTTCGCGACCTCTTTGATGAGGGCCTGCGGGTCTCCGCAGAGGCACGGCACGCTTTCTCGCTCGACCACAGAGGTCAGCCGTACAACGATTCGATCTTCGACCTGAACTGGGGTTTTCCGGCGCCGCTTCGAGGATCGATCGACGCACTGGCTCATGCATTCGTAGGCTCGGTGCCCATCGTTTTCGAGGAACGATTGGGAGGCCTCGACGGTTCGCGCACGGTACCAGGCAGCGGCCTCGTTGGGGCCGACAGATACGCATCGTTTGCTCTCGCCTACCAGGTCCTCGTTGTAGTAGCGCGCAGGCTGTCTGACCGAGCGCAGAAGATGGCGCTCGCCGAGTACGATCCACGACAAGACCAATTGCGGCCTTGGCAGGTTGTCGACGGTCACGCTTAGTGATTTTGTCGGCGCGAATTCTGCTCAATGCGGGGGCGGAATGGTCGCGTAGCCGCATTGCGACTTCGAAGAGGCGCAGAGTGACTCGGCGCCGATCACCAGCAAGAACGACCCAACCACCGCCAGCACGATCAAGCCCGCAGGTGGCTCCGTCTTGGCGGGTATCTTGCGCGCTGTGAAGCACGCGGCGACCGGCGGCACCTCCCTGTTGGCTACTTGCGGGTCCGCCGCAAGATTGCTCGGGGTTTCGGAATTCACAAGCTTGTTTCCGACCGAGCTCACAGGCATTGGTATCGCGTGCTGAAGACCCTGGCCCACCGTCTTACGAGGTTCGCTGGTCATGCGCTTGGCCGCGCGAGCACAGCTCTTCGTGATGCATCTCGACCCGCTGCACCGCTCGTGGGCCTGGTCACCGATCTGTTCCGGCCGCGCCGACTCTTGCTCAGCGAAAACGTGCTCCTGCGTCAGCAGTTGCTGGTTCTCCGGCGACAGATCAAGCGCCCGAATCTCACGGCCTTCGACCGGGCGGTCATGGTGATCGCGAGCGCGATCACCAGCACTTGGCGCGAAACGGTGCTTCTGGTGAAGCCCGAGACGATCCTGCGCTGGCATCGGCAAGGATTTCAAATGTTCTGGAGATGGCGGACGCGCCATCAGCAACCGCCGCAGATCCGTATCTCGATCGACACGATCGGGCTCATCCGTCGCATGGCCCGTGAAAATCGCCTTTGGGGCGCGGAGCGCATTCGTGGCGAACTGCTCAAGCTCGGCATCCGTGTCGCGAAGCGCACGGTCCAGAAATATCTCAATCGGGGTGTGCAGCCGCGCCCGTCCGGTCAGCGTTGGGCAACCTTTCTAGAAAACCACGGCAAGGACATCTGGGCGTGCGACTTCGTTCAGACCTACGACATCTGGTTTCGGCCCGTCTTCGCCTTTTTCATCATCAATGTCGGGACGCGCGAAGTCGTGCACGTCTCGGCGACGCGGGCTCCCACCCAGCAGTGGACTGCCCAGCAACTCCGCACTGCAACGCCGTTCGGCAAAGGACCGCGTTTCATCATCCGCGACCGAGACTGCAAGTTCGGCGCCGAATTCGACCGCGCTGCCCAAGCCCTCGGAACGCGGGTCATCAAGACCGCCGTGCGCACGCCAGACATGAATGCCACGTGTGAGCGCTTCCTCGGC
>DATCFJ010000652.1:0-10032 GCA_036509605.1 Polyangiaceae bacterium
AAACGCCCAACCGCCACGGCGGGCATACAGCGAACGAGCACTGGGGGCTGCAATTGCGCCCATGGACACCCAAGTCGAACCCGACAGGTACTTGCCGTCGTTGCGCAGCGCGACGTCATCGCGACCGCCCCAGACGACGAAATGCGAGCCGTCCCAGGCGCCAAACGCGCTCGAGCGCGCGCTGAGGCTCTTGCTCAACGCGGACCAATTGTCCGTTTTGGTGGTGTACGAGAACACCTTGTCTTGGCGGTTGTTGCCGTTGAATAGCCCGCCCTGGAAATACACGATAGAGCCGTCGAAGCCCACCGCGGGAGCCAACAGCTGCCCGGGATCTCCGGTCTTGCTCGAGGCGGCCCAGGTCGTGAGGTCGAAACGATCAGCGCCTGCAATCGGAAGATTGTTCGTGGCGGTGCCGCCCCAGAAGATGGCGCGCGCGCCGTCCCAAAATCCTAACGGCTGACTGCGAGCGGTCGCCGCGGACGGCAAAGCGCTCCACAGTTTGCTTTGCGGATCGTACGCGGCAGCGTCCTTGAGCAGATTTTCCGTGCCGTCGATGCCGCCGAAAACGATCACGACGGAGCCAGTCCAAACCGCCGTCGCCGTCGAACGGGGCGTCAGCATGCCAAGGCCCTTGCTCACGTCCACCCAATCGTCGGTAACCGGCGAGTAGATCGCACCAGTGTCTAGCGCGTTGCCCGAGTTATCCAACCCGCCCCAAATAAACACTGATCTACCCATGGCGACGCTGGCCGCCCGAGTGCGTCCGACGAAACCCATAGGCGGCGCAGCCATCGTCAACCAGCCCACGCTGCACGTGCTCGTTGCGCAGGTGCGTCCCTGCTCACAGGCGTTGCCGCAGCTGCCGCAGTTCTGCGCGTCAATCGCTAAATCGCTGCACGTCGTGCCGCAACACTGCTGCGGGGCGCCGCACGTCGAAGCGCACACGGCAGGTATGCCGCCGCCGCCCGCCGAACCGCCCTGTGTAACGGTGCCACCGCCACCGCCAACCAAGCCGCCCGCACCGCCGCTCGTCCCGCCCGCAGCGCCGATGCTGCTGGAGCCTGCACCCGATGCTTCTCCGCCGCTGCCGAGCGTAGTAGTGCCAGCCGTGCCGGCTGCGTCGTCGGCGCTGCCGCTCGCGCCGGCGCCGAATAGCTCATAGTGATCAGTGAGCGCACAGCGCGTCAGCGGCAAGCTCAGCGCCAAGAGCGGCAGCAACAGCGAGCGCTGCTTCACAGCTGACCACCAATCAGAATGCCGTTGGGCAGAGCGCGAACCGCGACATGCTCTTGATTCGGCTTGCCGAGCGTGAGCAGCAAGACTCCCGCGCCCGCCGCCGCGATGCCCACGCCGTAGCTCAGCCAAGAGACCGTGCGATTAGTGCGCCAACTGTCGATCTCCGAAGCGGACGATGCCGGGCAGCCGGCGTGGCACGCCGAGTCGAGATTCGATTTGTGATGCAACGCAACCAGGCCCGTGTACGTGCCGACGCCGAGTCCCACGACCCCAAGGCCGAGGCCGACATAAGCCAGCGCTTTGCGCGAATTGACGCTACCAGAGGCCTGGCGTTCCGGTGCAACAGGAGCATCCGTAGGCGCGGCCACGGCCTGTGCCGGGTGAGCGTCCAGCTCTACCTGATAGCTCTGACCTTCAACGACGGTGAGGTCACGCTCAGCGCGGGTTTGACCTGCGACATGAACGGCAAAGTGATGCACACCCGGATCGACCGGTCGCTCCACGCCGAGCAGCGCATCGGGCGTCGGCTTGTCGTCGATGGTCACCTGCGCTCCGTCAGCACGCGAAGTGCCGAGCACCGTGAGCTTCAAACGCGGCAGGCGAGTCCGCACTTCTTCGACTTCGGCGCGCGCGGTCCGCACGGCGGTCACGTACGCTTCGGGCGCGTCGTCGGCGAGCTTGAGGCGCGTGGTTTGCTCGTAGATATCCGCCGCCTCCAAGAGCTGGCCGAGCTTTGCTAAGGCGCGCGCCTGCATCAACGCGATCGAAGGGGCGGCTACGAGCTGATGCGCACGCCGAAAGAAATCGGCCGCCTCGGCGTATTTGCCGGCATCGAAGGCTTGCCCGCCTTGCGTCGCCAAATCACGCGCTGCGGTGCGAGTCTCCGCGTCGTCTTCGGCGCGTGCCGAAGTCACGGACAGCAGCAACGAGCAGGCGAGCCATGCGCTCACGCGGCGGGCTCGCTCGGCCTTTGAGTGTACTTTAGAAGCCGAAATCATAACGCTTTCCGTTGCTGTGCAGGCGAGCGGCAGGGGTTGTGTGTGCAGGGCTGGCGAGCACGTGCGTCGCGGCCTTGCCTGGCGCGCCGCGCGACGACGACGCCGCAGCGACGCTGGTCGCAGCAACCGGCGCTGGCGTCAGCGCTAGTGGGGCAACACTCGGCGCCGCCGCGGCAACGACCGGCAGCGCGCGGACGGCGGAGCTAGCCGGCAACGGCGCAGCCGCTCGCTCGCCCCGAAACAGCAAGCCCGCACCGAGACCGAGCAGGAGCGCTGCCCCCACACCGACTGCCCAAACCCAACGGCGCGCGGACGGCCCCGCCGCCGCGATCGAACGAAGCGAGGCGGTTGGCACAGAATTCTGCGAACGCTGCGCTGGCCGATCGGTCGGCTTCAAACGGTTCGCGGACAGGGCCAACTGTGCGCTGGAATCCAGCGCCGGAGGCCGCGACGAGCGCTGCGGCATGATGGACGACAGATCCATGCGCACGCCTGACAAAGACCCGTCGAGCCATACCGCGCGCAATGAGTTTGCGGAGATGTCTTCCTTGACGCCGTGCTCATAGAGCCAAAGCGCCAGAGCTTCGCCGAGCTCGGTCATCGAAGCCCAGCGGTTCTCGGGATTCTTCTGTAGACCGCGCTCGATCACGCGCCACAGGTCGGCATCACCCGCCGAGAAATCCGTGGTCGGCAAAGCCCCATCGTGAATAATGGCTTGCATCAGCGCGTTGTAGTTCGGGCGATCGAACGGCATCTTGCCGGTGATCGACTCGTACAGGACCACGCACAACGCCCAGACGTCGGAGCGATGATCAATGTCCTCGCGACCCGAGGCTTGCTCGGGGGACATGTACTCGGGGCTGCCTAGAGCGACGCCCTCTTGAGTTAGTTTGCGGTCTTCGTTGGCCAGGGTTTGGTCGACTTTGGCGATGCCGAAGTCGAGCAATTTGGGCTGCTGACGACCGAACTCGTCGCGCGCGATCAGGATGTTGTCGGGCTTGACGTCGCGATGAACGATGCCCTTGTCGTGGGCCGAGCGCAGGCCGTCAGCCAGCGGCAGGAGCAACTGAACCGCCTGGATCGCGGGCAGGCGCATTTCACGACGCAGCATGGAGCCCAGGCTCTCGCCCTGCACCAGCTCCATCACCAAGAACGGGTCGGCGCGGCTCGTCCAGCCGAAGTCAAACACGCGCACCATGGCCGGGTGCCCGAGCCGCGCCGCAGCGTGCGCTTCGCGCGCCATGCGTGTGCCGCTGGTTGCGCCGCCGAGATCCGAGTGAATCAGCTTCAGCGCGACGTCGACGCCGAGTACGAGCGAATGCGCGACCCAAACCACGCCCATGCCGCCGCGACCGAGCGGACGCACGAGCTTGTAACGATCCGCGATGACCGCACCCGCCAAGTACTCGGTTCGCTCGACACGCGGACTCGCGCCGCGCGCGGCTTTGCGACCAGTCTCAGACAACGGGCGCTCTGATGCGCCGACGGTTTCCGAAGCCGGTCTGACGGGTGCTGGCGTAATCCGAACGGCCATCGACCCTTCAGATTAGCGAGTGCATGCGAGGCGACAAGGGGTGCAGCTCCTGACCGTTGAACGGCACATCACCCTCTGGAATTAACCCGCCTACAGCAACTCTTCCAAAACCACAGCCGCGCACTTGAAGCGCGAACGTGCTCTTACAACTCCGTTGGGCTCTGTCGGCATCTTCGAGATGCAAAATGACGACGCGGCGCCGCGGTGCTCATTGCACAGTGGCGCCGCGCGCTTTCAGCTCACCGCTTCGAGTCTCTCGCTGCGAGTCGGACGCTCGACTCAGATCCCCATCGGAGCAGTGGGCGCCGAAGGATCCGCGGCCGGAGCGGGAGCTTGCTCGTTCGGCTCGCCAGCGCCGTGGTGCCCGCCAAAGCCACGGTGCGGGAACTTAAGCAAGCCAGAAGCGACGGCTTGTCGAATTTCGTCCTGGGTCACGCTGCCGTTCTTATCAGCGTCCGCAACGCTCAGGTGCTCCCAACGCTTGTCGCCCACTTCGTCCTTGGTCAAGGCGCCGTCGCTGTTCTTGTCCAGCTTCGCGAAGCGCTCTTGCGCGAACTTCTCGAACGCCGCCTTACGCTCTTCGGGGCTGATCGTGCCGTCGTGATTCGTGTCGACATTCGCCATGTGCTCGGCCTTCATCTTTTCTTCGCCGGCCTTGAGCTCATCGACGCTGAGCACGCCATCGCTGTTGGTGTCGGCCTTGCCCATGAACTTCTGCATGTGCTCGGGCAGCTCGCTCACTTGCAGCACGCCGTCGCCGTTCTTGTCGAAGCGCTTCACGATCATGGCCGGGTCGGGAGCACCATGACCGCGCCTGTGATGCTCGCCGTCATTCGCGGCGACCGGAGCCGCAGCGCTCGCTGCAGCCGGAGCGGGAGGCGCAGCAGTTAGCCCGGCGTGCTCCGTTTGCGCGCTCTGGTCGACTGGTTCGCTGCTCGCGCCGGAGCAAGCTGCCATCGACAGGGCAATGAAACCAGAAACCACAGAGCTGATAATCGAGGTGCGCATGATGTTTTTGTTCTCCTTGAGTTACAGCCCTGCGGCTGTTTCGAAGCGTCACATCCATCGGACGCCGCCCCTGGCTGCGCCCCTACGCGGAGCTGGCCGATTTTTTGTGGGCATTTCTTTTCGACAATGATTTTAGAGGCTTAGCGGCGCGAGCAGGGCCGCTAGGCCGGCGTCATTTCAAGAAATGCACAGAGCCGCGTAGGAAGCGGTGCGGAGCGCGCGTCGAACCACGTAAGAAGAGGACACGTGAGCGACGCGGAGAGAAGCATTGGACACACTCGAAAAGGCCGTCGATCGAGTCCTCGCCGGGGACCGCGCGGCCTTTCAGCAGATAGTGGACACAACGAGTCAGAAGCTCGTGCGGTTGGGCGCTAGAATCATGGGTAACCAAGCAGACGCAGAGGACGTGGTGCAGGAAGCGTACGTGAAGGCGTATCGCGCGCTCACTGCCGGCGACTTCGATCGCCGCTCCAGCACCTCGACTTGGCTATACCGGATCGTCGTCAACGGCGCGATCGACGCCAAGCGCAGTCGTTCGCGCCGCCACGAGACCACTGACGACGTGCAGATCGAGCCGGGCTGGGACGGCGCAGCCTTCGCCGAAGCGCGCCTCGCCCTCAGCGAGCTCGATGAGTGGCTCGCAGCGCTGCCCCCAGATCAACGCGCGGCGCTCGTGCTGCAAAGCATGGAAGGCCTGAATAACACCGAGATCGCACAGGTCATGGGCGTCAGCGAAGGCGCCGTCGAACAACGTCTGGTGCGCGCGCGTGCCACACTGCGAAGCAGGAGAGAACAGCCGTGACCGACCGAGAAGACATCGATCAACGACTGGCACGCCTCGCGGGCGCCACGCACGCGCTCGGACCAAGCCTCGGCTTTTCGGCGCGTGTGATGCAAGCCATCGACGCCGAAGCCGCACCTGGCTTCTGGGAGAACGCCTGGTTCTCGTCGCGACGCTTGCTGCCAGTTGCGGCGATTGCCGCAGCCTTGGCCGTTGGCTGGGCAGTGCAGGTCGATCGCTCGGTGGACGACGAGCTGGCCACGTCCTACGCCTCCGTGGGGTTCGAGTGATGGACCGTGCAAAGCTCAAGGGCTATGGCGCCTTCGCCTTGGTGTTCGTGCTGGGCATGTTGATCGGCGGCGCCGGCTCGCGCGCTATGCTGCAGCGCCGCTATGCGCGCTTGTTCAGAGATCGCTTCGCGGTCTTCGAGCACCGAAAGCTCGGCGCGCTCTCGCGCCGCTTGTCTTTGGACGACGCTCAGGAAGACAAAGTCCGCGTCATCATGAGCAAGTACGGCGAGCAGCGGCGCGCGCTCACGCGCGACATCATGGACCGCTGCGGCGCGCCGCTCCGCGCACAAAAGTATCAGATGGATGCCGAGATCCGCAGCCAGCTGCGCCCCGATCAACAATCACGCTACGACCTACTGGTTCGAGACAGCAACGGCCACGGCCCGGTGGGCGATGCGGGTCCGTTTGAACCGCTGCCGTAAAGTTACACTCGGCGCTCGCCAAAGATGAGCCCGAAGCGAAAATTCTAAATCGCT
Organism: Polyangiaceae bacterium; assembly: GCA_036509605.1. Taxonomy (GTDB): domain Bacteria; phylum Myxococcota_A; class Polyangia; order Polyangiales; family Polyangiaceae; genus PMG-095. Next base: position 6,324 of record DATCFJ010000652.1, read on the forward strand.
CAAGGTGAAATTGGTCACGCATTCGCGTACGTTGTGTCACGCGCATTCTTTCAAATCGAAGGTGCGTCGACGCAACACTCGTCTCACGTCGCCACGCAGGTTCCGTTAGACACCAAGCTCGAAGCGCACCGCGCCACCGCAATTTGCCGTTGAGGGTCGAGGCGGACCGCATAAGCGCCACGAAAACACGTGTACTCCGTAGTGGCACCCAGCTTGCAAACTCAGTCGTACCGCAGCTCCGGTCGTCTACTCCTCGTCGTCGCCCCTCGAAGAATTTTCATCCGCTGCAGCCTGTTTTCGAGTCTTTCGCGGAACCTCTGGTTGAACGAGGCGAGCTGTGCTGACCTGAATCGCAAGATTGTTTCACGTCAGAAACTAAAATTGCCCGCGAACTGGATCGCTGGGCGTGCGCAGCCGCGATGCGGTATGGCACCGATTCCAGACGCGCCATCAGTCCTTCAATTTTCCGCAGGATACGAGCCAACAAGATGATGAAATCGAGCGCCAAATTCTCCCGGCAAGCGTTCTTGGGCGGGGCCGCATTGCTGCTGCTCAGCGTCGCCACCTCCGCGCGTGCGGATGCGCCGGCGCCGATCGACGTTACGGCAAAGCTGGTCGAAATCCCGTCGAAGCTGCCGCCGGACGACTTGTACGACTACGCGTACGTGATGCGTTATCAGGTGCAGGGCGGCCCGCTCGACAAGCAGTTCATCTTGGTCGCGCACTACAAGCCGCTGCAGGCGCGCTCGAAAATCAAAGACAAGATGAAAGGCCAAGTGGGCGGCAAATTGCGCAGCTTCAATACGGGCGACGTCCACAAGCTCAAGCTGTCTGCTGATTTGAAATCGATCTGGAAGGGCGCGCTCGTCGACGAGTACGCCGCGACCGATCGCAAGAGTGTTCGTTACTGGTGCCTGCAGGTCGATCCGGCCTGATCCGCGTTCCGGAGAACATTCGAAGTGAACAAGAAAACTAGCGGCAGTATTGCCGCCTGGATCGTTGCGGCTGCGCTGGGCGCGGCGGCTGCCTACCCGTTCGTATCGCGCGAGCTCGCGCGCCTGCGCAATGCACAAACGTTGACTCGCGTGCAGAACCAAGCGCACACCACCGCCTTGACGCCCGCGCTCTCTTTGCGCGTGCGCCGTCTGGACGGCCTGCTCTCGAGTTGGGAGACCATCGGCGGTTGCGGCGCGGGCACGTCCACGGGGGCCGGCGGCGGCATCAAGTGGATTGGTCACAGCACCAGCGGCGGCTTTTTTCAGCTGCAGGAGCTAGGGACTTATACGCGGATCAACGGCGGCGATTACATCCTCTCGCTCAACAATCAGGTCTCGAAGGATCTGAGTGAGAAGTGGAACTTCGGAGTCTCCGTTCCGATCCTCTACAAGTATTACCACACGCCCTTCTTCGGCATTTCCTCCGATTTCTCAAATAGTGGCGTGGGCGACATGAGCCTATTTTTGGTGCGCCGCCTCGGGGAGATCAACGACACGACGGTGACGGCATCGCTTGGGCTGCCGACCGGTACCGATTACGTCGGCTTCAAGGGCACACCCTTCAGTCAGGAAAAGCAGCTCGGCATCGGCAGGCTGACCGGCGGCATGATGGTCGATCATACGCTCGACGAGACTTGGGGCACGATCGTCCTCGGCGGCTCGTTCAGTTATCGCGGTGGCGAGAACAAGTACGGCAACTATCGCGGACCGGTCGGCAACCTCTACGCATACAGCGGCTACTTCATCGGACCGTTCGTGCCGGCACTCGGCCTGACGTTGAACCGCTTCTTTGGCGTCGACCGCAACCTTGGCTCCGATCAGCAAGAAAACGTGTTCACCCTCGCTGGTACCTTCAGCCTGGAGTGGTCCACGGACTGGGTCGCGATTTTGGGCGCCGTTTCCCTGCCTTACGGCTGGGACGTCCAGGGAAAACAGGACCAAGGCGGCTCGAACCCGTTACGGCCTGGGCTTCAACCGTGGAGCGTCGGCCTCGGCGTCACAATGTCGCCCTTCTGAGTGTCATGCCCCGGCTACCCCACACCCACCGCTCGCGTTCCGCATTGCTCGCCGCAGTGCTGTTCGTGGGTGCGGTGAGCGTGGGGCTGGCGCCCAGTGCCGACGGCGACATCTGGTGGCACTTGGCCGCAGGTCGGGAGATGGTCGCACGTGGGCAGCTGCTGTTCACGGATCCATTCTCGGTCAGCGCGAGCGGACGCCTATGGCCAGACGTGCACTGGCTGTTTCAACTGACGACCTATGCCGTTCACAGCGCGTTCGGTCTGGCGGGCCTGGTCTGGGTCAAGTGCCTGATTGTCGCCTGCGGCGCGCTGCTGCTGTTCTTCAGTCTGGAGCACAAGCCCGGCTCGTGGCAGCGGCCGCTGTTCGTGACCTCGCTGCTTGCGGCGCTGTTCGCGGCGCGTTCACTGCTCCTGGTGCGCCCGGTAATCGTGTCGCTGTTCTTCTTGGCGCTGTTCGTTTACGAGCTCGAGCGCTTCCGGCGCGACGGGCGAGCGCGGCATTTGCTCGTGTTGCCGCTGGCGCAGGTGCTTTGGGCGAATTTTCAGGGTCTCTCTGCGTTGGGCCCAGCCCTGGTTGGCGCCTATGCCGCAGCGGCAGGGTTGTCGGTCGCCCTCAGCGGCAAGAGCGTTTGGGTGTTCGCACCCGAATCCGCACGAGCGGGCTGGCCTGAATTCCGCGCCCAAGCGCTCACGCTCGGCGGCTGCTGTGCGGCGCTCGCGCTCACGCCGTTCGGGCTGCTCGGGCTCGCGCTTCCCGCCAAGCTGCTCGGGCGCCTGCTTCCCGGCGCGCACAACGTTTACGCTCAGAACGTCGCCGAGAACGTGCCGCCGTTTCTGCTCGAGCGTTTTTCGCACGGCGAGTTCTGGCACCTCAAGTGGTTCTTCGGCGCGCTCGCGCTCGCGGTCGTCTGTGGCGGTCGCCGCTTGCGCCTGAGCCATGTGCTCTTGGTGGCCGGCTTCGCCGTCCTCGCCTTGATGAGCAACCGCAATGTGCTGTTGTTCTATTGGATCGCGACGCCGATCGCAGTGGGCTACTTGGCACCAGTCGCTCGTGCTCGCCTTCTGCGTTGGAACTTGCGCACGGGCCAGCGCGTCGCGTGGTTGGTGAATGCTGCAGCGCTGGTGGCATTGCTGTCTGTCTCCGGCGTCGCCGCTGCGCGTGAATCTGCGCTTGGCGAGCCCAGCCCGTTCCGGGCGCCGGCGGACAGCGCGCGCCTCCTCGCGTCGCTGCCGAGCGGCGACATCTTCTCTGCCGATCATCACGGAGGCTACCTGATTTGGCAGCTTTATCCACGTTTTCGGCCGTATATCGACACGCGCCTCGTGCTGCGCTCGCCCGAAGAGTTCGCTCAATACCTACGGCTCGCGGACGAGCCAGAGCGCTTCGAGGCCTTTCAGGCGCAGCACCACTTCAGCTACGTCGTCCTGCCAGTGGACTACCCAGATCGCTACCTTGGTTTGATCGCGCATTTGTACGCAAGCCCGGACTGGAAGCTGCTGTTCACGAACGGCTCGGAGGTGTTGTTCGCGCGGCGGGATCTGACGGCTGCGCCGAGCATTGATCTCTCCACGGCGGAGGTGACGGACAGCGTGCTCCGAAGTAGCGAACAGCGCTTTGGCGGGTCGCCGAAGTCCCGCGCCGCAGCCGAGCTTCATCTGGCAATGCTCGAGATCGCAGTCGGCGAGCTGGCGCAA
>DATCFJ010000653.1:0-7877 GCA_036509605.1 Polyangiaceae bacterium
CCGTTGTCGTCGCGGGCTTCGGAACGACCGGGACAACCGGCACCACCGGGGTCGGCGCGGGGGTCGGTGCCGCCGTCGGCGTCGCCGTCGGCGTTGTCGTTGCCGCTGCCTGAGCTGCCTTGACGCGCGCCAAGACCGCCGCTTGCTGCGCCTTCAACTTTTGCAAGCGCGCGGCCTGCGCTGCCGGGGAAGACTGACCGAAGGCCACCGTAGTGAGGGTGAGGGTGGTGAGCAGTGCGATGGCTGTGAAGGAGTGAATCTTGTTCATGGGCGAGTTTCATTCCGCGGACGTACAGGAGAATTTGGCGCAGGTTCCAGCAGACCAAGGCAAGGGGCCTGCGGCCGGGAAGTTGTTGGGGTCAGTGGCCCAAGAGCCCGGGTTGGTTTCGTTGGGATCGTCGGCCATGCAATTGACCAGCGCCTCTGTTGCTGGGGTCATGTTCGGCGGTGCCCACACGAAGAACATTGGGTCCGCGCTGGCACCGATGGTCGAGCCGCAGGCGCGCACGGCGTCACGCTTCACGAGGCCGTTGGCGCGCTCGGTAGTGATGCACGAGATGATCTCCTCGATTTGTCCGCTCCCGTCGCCCATCGAGCTCAAACAGTATTGGGCGGGCTGCTGCGGGTCGGGCGGGCTCGTCTCGTCCTCCATGGCGCACGCGTCGAACTCGGCAGTGCACAGCTTCGAGAGGCAGTCCGTGCAATCGGTTGGATCCAGCTGCAGGCCGGCGACGCCGGCCGCGCCCGCATCACCCGGCGCGCCGGCTCCGGGAGCCACGTAGGTTCCCGCGTAGCCACCGCCGCCGCTCGGCGTGCCAGCAACGCCGCTCGCGCCGCCGTTCTCGGGGGGGGCTCCGCCCTCACCGTTGATCGGAGCGGCGCACGAGCAGCCGCTGTAGGTACCGTCGGCGAGACAAGTTTGGTAGCCGATGACGTTGCCCGTGCAGGTACAGCCATTGACCTTATTCCCGGGCGTGCAGCTGCCGCTGGCGACGTTGCCCGTCGCGGCCGTCCCGGTGTCGCCCGCGCTGCCTTTGTCACTCGCGTTCTGAATCGTGCAGTTGGTGAAGAAAAGGCCGAGGCTTGCGCCGCCCAAAAGTAGTTTCCAGATCGATCGCTTGCTGTTCATCGACAAGTCCTCCTCAGGGCAGGTGCCCCGCACCAGCCACCGTTAAGCATTCGGAGAAAAACTCCGAGGGCAGTACTCTTATACGAAAGCCCCCAGATTGGATCCCCCCGTTTGCGCGTTTTTTCAGGTGCGAAATTTTAGGCACCCCGCGCCAACACCTACACCGGCGAGTGTGCGCATTTTCGTCTGGGGCGGAATTGCAGCCCTCGTGCGCGTCCAGCGCAATGCTTATTCGCTGAGGGCTTCGTCGACCAAGCGCTTGATCTCGTCGAACTTCGGGTCGACCGCTTTGGCTGGCAGCCGAGGCCGGCTCGCGCCCTGAAGCTGAAGCGCGGCTTCTAGCTCTTCGATCGTGCCCGCTGCTTCGGCGCTCGGTGCGCGGCGAGCTTTGCCGCCCAGCCAGCGACCGAGCCACGACGCGGGCTCCCGCAGCTCGAACTCACCGCGGGCAACGCGCTGTGGATCGCGCTGTAGAGCCTGCGCGAGCGCTGCGTTCGAATCGGCCCAGACGTTGGCCTCCGCGAATGCCTCTTGCTGCGTCGCCGACAAATACTTGCTGACCGCGCGCGGCGACTGCTCGCTCATGGCGACCGACAAGGCGAGCACCAACGCGAGCTCGCTCGGCCCGAGCGCTGTGCTGCGGGCAATTGACGGCCCGCCGCAGGATTTACGGTAGATATGCGAGCCTTCGAGGAGCAGCACGCCGAAGCCCAGCGCGACGGCCGTCAGATCGACCGCCAAATCCGGATGCAGATGGGTTGGGGGCGCGTCCGCTTCGCGGAGCACGGCGAGGCTCAGCGCGCGGCACAGCGCCGAGCTCAGCGCGACGGGCTGCGTCGCTTCGCCGGGCAGAACGTTCACTTGCCAGGCGTTGCCCGCGTCGACCAAACGCTCGAGCGAATCTGGCTCGGCGTCTGGCGCTGGGCCGCAGCTGCCGCACGCGCCTGTGCCGCAGCCGGCTTCGCTGTCGTCGCCCCAAACCTTGACCACCACGGCCATGTCTGAAAGACCGGCGTGCTCCAGCATGCGGTCGAGCAAGCGCTGCACGCTCGCTTCGTCGCCCGTGAACACGTCCGGAAAAAACTCGCCGTTCGGCAGCACAATTGGCCGTTCGCCCGCCGCCCCACCAAGGCTCTGAACGACGCTCGCATACGACGTCACCAGTGCACGCCTGATCTCGCTGCTCGGAAGCTCCATCAGCCTCGAAGACTACCATGACCGGCAGCGGGTGCCCGCGTTTCGGCGTTTGCGGCAGCCTTGATCCATGGAGGAAGGCTCGCGCTCGCGCGGCCCCGAGAGAGGGGTCGGTTTCGGGGGCGGGAGGGGCTCGGGAGGGGCTTGGGGCAAGGCAAAGCCGGGGCCGCGCTCGCGCGAGCCCAGGGATCGGTCTCGTCAAGAAGCCGGTATGTGGATTGGGGGTGGGGCGTCGGCCCTGGGGGTCGGTCGTGGATTCATCGGGGGCGCAGCTGCGCGTCTGCGACGCGGGTTTTGGCGACGAGGCAAGACTGGCGTTTGCGGTACGCTAAAGCCTTCCCGCAGCACGGTTTTCAGCGGATGCTCCGGCCCCTGATGCGCAGGCCTACCGTCGCTCTGTTCGATATCGATGGCACTTTGATCGTAACTGGCGGCACGGGCCGGCGCTCGGTCAATCGCGCCTTCCAGAAGCTGTACGGGCGCGCTGACGCCTGCGATTCGTTCGGCTTCGACGGCATGACCGACCGGCTGATCGCGCGCATGGGTCTCGAGGCGATTGGCGTCCTTGCGAGCCCCGACGCTATCGACGGCTGGCTCGCGGAATACCTGATCGCGCTCGCCGACGAAGTGTCGCGTGCCGACGGCGGCAGCTTTCGCCTCTTGCCGGGGATGCAAGAGGCCATCAGCGCCGCGCAAGCAGCACAGATGGCCGTCGGGCTCGGCACAGGCAACGTGCGTGAAGGCGCGAAAATAAAGCTCGAGCGGGTGGGCGTGCATCACCATTTTCGGTTCGGCGGCTTCGGCTGCGATGCCGAGGCGCGTCCGGAAGTGATTCGCCTGGGCGCTGAGCGCGGTGCGGAGCAGCTGGGGGTGCCGCTGGCCGAATGCCGCGTCGTCGTGATCGGCGACACGCCGCGCGATGTAGACGCAGCGATTGCCATCGGGGCGGAGTGCATCGGTGTTGCCACCGGGCGTTACTCGGTCGCCGATCTGCAGGCCAGCGGCGCCCAGCACACGTTTGCGGATTTTTCGCATTCGGCTGCACTCGGGGCGTTGCTCGCAGCCTCGTACGCACGCTAGAAGGCTCGTTTACTAGAACCGGTTCCACAGGGTTTTCTTCGGGGAATTTGCGGTTCGCTTGCCTTTTGTCTCGGGTTTCGTCATAGGCATTCTATGACTAACTCTGCTCGTCTGTTACCGATTCATAGTCGGTTGTTTGGACGGACCGCGCTGTGCTTGCTGGCGGCGGGCTCACTCCTCTCCGCGTGCACCAACGCGGAAGAATCGCCGCTTGCCAACAATCCGTCGGGCTCCGGTGTCACGGCGAAGCCGGCGGACGGCGCCGGGGACCCGGGCGAGACCTTCGCGATCACCGACCCTCCGCCTGCCAGCAAAGCGACCGGTAACCCGTTGGCCGGCGTCAAGCTGTGGGTCGACCCGAACTCCAACGCGATGCTGCGCGCCAACGCGATTCGGGCCAAGGAGCCCGAACACGCCGCGCTCCTCGACAAGATTGCCAAGCAACCGCAAGCGTTGTGGCTCGGTGAGTGGAACAGCAATATCTACCGTACCGTCCAGTACAACGTGGCCCACGCCAAGGACGACGGCGCGGTCGTCGCGTTCGTTGCCTACAACCTCCCGCATCGCGACTGCGGACAAGAGTCTGCGGGCGGCCTGAAGAAGGCGGACGACTATCGACGCTGGATTCGGCGGATTGCCGCCGGCATCAAAGACGACGCGGCGATTGTAGTGCTCGAGCCCGACGCGCTCGGGCTCTTGACCAAGGCCAATTGCCTCAGCAAAGAGCAGCAAACCGAGCGTCTCGCGTTGATCAAAGACGCGGTTCGCGTGTTGCGCCAAAACCCGAAAACCGTCGTCTACATCGACAGCGGTCACGCGCACTGGGACCCCGCACCGGTGTTCGCGGAGCGCCTGAAACAGGCGGGGATCGACGAGGCCAACGGCTTCGCTCTAAATACCTCCAACTACGTGACCACCGAAGAGAACATCGCTTTCGGCAAGAAGATCTCTGCCTTGGTTGGTGGCGCGCACTTCGTGATCGACACCAGTCGCAACGGGGCGGGAGCCACGCCGGACAATCAGTGGTGCAATCCGCCAGGCCGTAAGCTCGGCAAGCCGCCCACCACGACCACGGACGATCCGTTGATCGACGGCTATCTGTGGTTGAAGCGCCCCGGTGAATCGGATGGCGAGTGCAACGGCGGCCCGAAGGCGGGCGTGTTCTGGATCGAGAAGGCGCTCGACATGGCGCAATAGCGCCGGCGTGGTCGTGATCCTCAGCGTCGACCTCATGGAGTGGATGTTCTGATCATCGACGCCGAAATTCATGCGGCGCACGCTGGCGGCAGCGCTGCGCGGTCAAAGCTATGAGGTCGTCGTGGCTATCGTTTGAAAGTGACGGACTGAACGCGCTATTTCGATGCCAAATACGCGCGCCAGCCGCCAAACGAGGTGATGTCGGTCGCGCCTTCGAGCGCGATGGTCTCGCAGGTGAAGCCGTGCACGCGCTCGCCGTCGTCGAGCACCAGTGTGGCGATAGCCATCGGCGCGGGCACGCCTTTCATGAACTGGCCGAAGCCTTCGGTCGTCAGCTCCCAAACTTCGACCTCGATCGCGCTGCCAGCGCTGCTCACCCGCACCAGCCCTGGCTTGGCCGGCGTGGTGTTGGGGAGCGCAAATAGCCGGTATTCCGGCGCTGTTTTGCAGGATCGAACCAGGGCGCCGGATAGCTCGCTGAGTTGTTTGTTGAGCGGTTGTCCCGTGAGGTGCGCGCCGACGACCGCCATGCGCATGTGGCCGGGGCGCAGCGTGGGGGCTTTCGGTGCCGGCGGCAGCGGGGCGTTCGTCGCACCGAGCTTACCGCCCACGTCGCGCTGGAAGGCAGCGCCGATCGCGGCGATGCGCGCGTCCGCGTCGCGCGGGCCGAACAGCGTGATGCCAAACGGCAAACCATCGGCTCTCAGATCCGAGGGCACGGCGAGCGCAGACAGGTCGAGCAAGTTCGCGAAGTTCATCAACCCGCCGAGGCGCGAGTTCAAACCGATCGGGTCGGCAAGGACCTCACTGACTTTCGGAAAGAAGGGAGCGGTGGGAACCACGAATAGATCCATGCTGGGCCAAGTGAGCCGCGCTTGGCGAGCCAGCTCGGCCAAGGCTTGCCCGCCAGCGAACGCATCCGCGGCGCTAAAGCCGTCTGCGCGCGCCAAGATCTGAGTGATGATCGGCAGCACTCCGCTCGGGTTCTGACTCAGGATGTCCTTCACCGAGGCGGCACGCTCAGCCACGAAGGCCCCTTCGTAGAGCAGCTGCCCGGCCTTGTAAAATGGCTCGAAATCCAGGCTGATTGGCTCGCCGCCGAGGCGCTTCAGGCGTTCGACGGCGCGCTCGAAATCGCGCCGCGTGCCGCCGAAGTCGAGCTCGGTCAGGAAGCTCGCACTGGGCACGCCGAAGCGAAACCCGGCTGGCGGATCGCCGGGCATGAAGCGGACGCGGTCCGCGTCGGGACGTGAATAGGCGTCCGAACGGTCGGGCGCGGCGGCCAGCTCGGCGACCTGTGCGGCGTCTTCGACGGTGAGCGCAAAGACCGAGATGCAGTCGAGGCTACGACACGCCGGCACTACGCCGCTCGTACTGAGCACGCCGCGCGTGGGCTTGAGGCCCACGAGGTTGTTGAAGGCTGCAGGAATACGGCCTGAGCCCGCCGTGTCCGTGCCCAGCGCGAAACTGACCAAGCCAGCGCTGACCGCCACTGCTGAGCCGGAGCTCGAGCCACCGGGAATGCGCTCTCGATCGAAAGGATTTTCCGGCACTCCGTAGGGCGAGCGCACACCAACCAAACCCGTCGCGAATTGGTCGAGATTGGTCTTGCCGATCACCAGCGCACCCGCGTTGACCAAGCGCGCGACGACGAACGCGCTCGTGCTCGGGACGTGCGAGTAGCCGGGACATGCTGCGGTGGTGGGCAAGCCGGCGACGTCGACATTGTCTTTCACCGCGAAGGGCAGACCGTACAGCGGCAAGCTTTCGCCCGCCTGCTTGCGGCGCTCGAGCGCGGCCGCGCCGGCGAGGAGCTCCGCCTTTTCCACAAGATGAATCCAGATGTGCTTCTCGCGGCTGGCTTCCCACGTCGCTGAAAGCTGATTGACGAGCGCGGTCGGAGTCAGCGTGCCCGCGTCGTAACGCGCGCGCAGGCTATGAAAATCGAGGCTGAGATCGCGCTCCTGCTGAGGCATGGCCGGGAGCATCCCTGCGGCACTGTTTCACCTGCGTGTCGAGCTGCGGCCACGGCTCGAAGTTCCGGAAGTTACGGCGCTTTTCCGGCTAACAGGGCGCGCTCGCCAGCCTCCGGAGGCGGTGTTAGCGTGGCAAGACTAGCAAAAGTCGAGTCGCGAGGAGCTCCGCGTGAAACCCAACCAAGATGCAACCGTTGCTCCGGCCCAGCCGGTGCACGTGATCGAGACCATTCCGGTGCGCGGCGACAACAAGGTGACGGCTGAAGAGGTGCGTCGCGAGGGCATCCCAACGCCCGCACATTTGCGCATCTTCCCCGAGCTGGGGCGTGGCGGGATGGGCCGCATCCACCCGGCGACCGATCGCAACCTGCTGCGTCACGTGGCGCTGAAGCGCTTGGATCGCGAGCTCGCGCAAGTCCCGATGTACAAGGACGGCTTCATTGCAGAGGCGCAGATGACGGGCCAGCTCGAGCACCCGAACATCGTGCCGGTGCATGAGCTCGCGGTGTCTGAAGAGGGCGTGCCGTATTTTACGATGAAGCTCGTGCAGGGCATCAACTTCGATGCTTGGCTGCGCGATCCAGAGCACGAGCTCGGCTCGACCGAGCGCCTGCAAGAGGGGCTCGAGATCTTCTTGAAGGTATGTGATGCCGTCGCGTACGCGCACCACCGCGGCGTGATTCATCGCGACTTGAAACCGGAAAATATCATGGTGGCCGGCTTCGGTCAGGTTTACCTGATGGATTGGGGCCTGGCGCGACTCACCAAGACGAGGCCTGCTTCCGGAGCCCGTGCACAGATGGAAGCCAAGGGCGCGGTCGGCACGCCAACGTTCATGGCGCCCGAACAAGCTCGCGGAAATCCCGAAGAAATGGACGAGCGCAGCGACATCTTCGGCTTGGGCGCGATCTTGTACGAGATCATCAGCGGCAAGATGCCGTACGGCCCGTCGATGAACGTGGACTACGTGCTGGCGCAAGCGGTTGCCGGCAAGATTGTGCCGATCGATCAGGCGACGCTGGGCATCGGCGTGAGCAAACGCATTCGCAGCATCGTGGAGAAAGCGACGGCGGCGAACCCAGACGAGCGCTACCAATCGGTGGTCGAGTTACAAGGCGCGGTGCGCGGCTTCTTGCGTGGCGGGCTGCACTTGCCGCGCAAGACGTTTACACCGGGCACGGTGATCATCCGCGAGGGCGAGGTCGGCGGCGAGGCGTACATGATCGTGAGCGGTCAGTGTCGGGCGTTTCGCGCGCTCAACGGTGGCAACGAGACGCTGGGCACGATGACCGCGGGTGATG
>DATCFJ010000654.1:0-5400 GCA_036509605.1 Polyangiaceae bacterium
TGCGTCGGGCAGATCGCGCATTTCGCCTGCCAGGAGCCAGCGATCGTGATTGCCGGCAACCGCCAGCACGCCTGCTTGCTCGAGCACCGAGCAAGCTTCAGTCAGATCACCCGGGCCGTCCGCGATGTCACCGACGGCGAGCACGGTGTCCACGTTCAAGCTGCGGAAGAGCGCAAGCACCTGTTTTAATCGGGCGACCTCGCAATGGATGTCGCCTATCAGTCCCGCTCTCCTCAGCATCGCCCAAAAGTGTAGCCGAACGAAGCCTGCCCGTCTTGCTCGAGTGACGCCCTCTTGCGCATTCTTGGCAGCCTCTTCATCGGTGACAATCGGTGCCGGGTGCGCTCTCTAATTTGCGCAATGTAGGCGGCCGCACTACGTTGCTGGTCGATGCGATTCGCCCTGCTTTTTGGAGCTTTGTTTGTCACCTGCGCCTGCGCGAGCCCGCGTCTTCAGAGCATCGATCGCGAGCCCCTGAAAGCGCCGAGCAACGCGCTGCCTGCACAATCGACACAGCCAAAACGACCTGCCGAAACGACGCCGAAGCGCGAAACCGCGCCGACATCGAGCGCGCCGAGCGACGACAAGAAGCAGCTCCGCAACGACAGCGACGCGAGCTGCCCCGCGGGCATGAAGCTCGTCGACGGCGACTACTGCACCAAGCTGGATCTGGAGTGCAAAAAGAGCTGGTACGACAAGTCCAACAAGAAGACCGTGTGCGAAGAGTTCGAAGCCAAGTCCACGTGCTCGGGTGACAAGGTGCACAAGCGCTACTGCATGGACACCTATACCTGGCCCAACGAAAAGGGCGCTCGTCCAGAAGTGATGAACCGCTTTCACCAAGCGGAAGTGAAGTGCGCCGCAGTCGGCAAGCGCATGTGCACGGAGACAGAGTGGACGCTCGCTTGCGAGGGCCCAGACATGCTGCCCTTCCCATACGGCTATGTGCGCGACACGAAAAAGTGTCTCGGTGACGTGGAGTGGGACGGCCCCAACATGAAGAAGGTCGCCCAGCGCGACCCGCAGGAGCTAGCGCGCTTGTGGAAAGGCGTGCGCAATGGCAGCCAGCCGGAGTGCATCAGCGCCTATGGCGTTGCGGATCTGCCGGGCAACACAGACGAGGTCGTGTCGAGCGAAACGTACTCCTCAGACTTTCGCGGCAAGTTCGACAGCGTGCACTCCGGAGGCCCTTGGTACAAAGGCGTGCGCAACCAGTGCCGCCCCAAGATCTACACGCACGACGAGGGTTTTTACTATTATTTCCTCGGCTTTCGCTGCTGCGCGGAGGCCGACGGCAAGCCGACTGATCCGCGCACGCCCAAGCAAATCAAGGGCAACTGGGGCTTCGAGCGCGTCGAGCGCATCGCCGGTTTCACGAAAGATCAGATGGCCGAAAAGCTCGAGCTGAAGAAGCAGAACAAGTGCACGTGTAAAGAGAAGGACATCCGATGCAAAACCATGTGCGGCACGCTGCTCGGACCGGAAGCGAAGGATTACCGGTGATGCGAGGCGTTCGCCACTGCTGGCTCGTGCTGACGGCGGGAACAGCGCTGCTCGTTGCGGGATGCAACACGAGCACTTGTGATCGGGCCACGGATTCGCTCGTTGTGCACAGCTGTGAGGGCGTTACCGGTACGAATTCCTGGTTTTCCGCGCCATACCGCGACCCGAAAGTACCGCTCGGGCCGACGGATTCCGGCTATCAGTATTTCCCTCCCGCGCGCACCATCACTTTCGAGCACAACTTGGGTTCAGTGCCGATCCCCGTGATCACACTCGCCTTCAGCAACAACGGCTCACTCGCGACCAGCGCCGGCAACGAGAGTCTGATCGAGTGCATGGATGACAAGATCATCCAAATCAAGAACGATACCTGCAGCAACTTCAACGTCTGGGTGCAGGCGCAAGGCTCGGGCATTCCGTCGCAGAGGGTTTGCGACGGTGACTCGTTGGTGTTGCCCGACGCAGGGGTTTCAGACGTGTGTTCCGCGCCCGGCTCAGGGGGCTCAAGCGGTGCCGCCGACGAACCTGCCGGCGCAGGCGGCGCCGCGCCCTAAATCTTCGCGACCGCGAAGCTCACGACGCCTGCCAGAATTCCAGCCAAGACGTCGTCGGCCATGATGCCGACGCCTTCGGGCTTGGCGTTTTGCACGGTGTCGATCACGCCGGGCTTCCAGATGTCGAACAGCCGGAATAGGCCGAGCGCGAGGACCTGCACGCCGATGCTGCTGTGACGCACCATGCCCATGGCGAGCAACGTGCCGGCGACTTCGTCGATCACCACGCACTGCGGGTCTTCGACGCCCATGGCTTTCGCCATCTCGTTCGAGGACCAAACACCGACGGCTGTAATGCCGACGATGGCGGCGAGGTGAATCGGCGCGGGCAACAAACGTAGACCGAGGTGAACCGGAATGGCACCGAACGAGCCCATGGTGCCCGGCGCGAGCTTGGAAGCGCCGCAGCCGAACCACGTGGACAATGCGCGCACGGCCAAGGAAGCCTTGGGCCGCGGTAGGGCTTCGGTTTCGGTCATGTGCTCTAGAACAGCTTCATTATCGAGCAGATCAAGCCCGACGGGCAGTCCGGAGAGGGCTCGTCGATGACCTGGCAGGAGTCCGCGATCGCGACCATGGTCGCTTGCTCGCTGCCCCAGCTTTGACCGGGTTGCCAGCGCAGCATTGGCTTTTCCATCGAGCCGCCGAAGTGGACTTTGCACTCGGCGACGAAGCGCGCGAGCTTGTCAGGGGGCAGATTGCCCGGCGGCTCGTTGTGGACGCGCATGGCCAAGGAAGGCTGCGCCCAGACGCCGGCCACCAAGATCAGCTTGTTGTCGAGCCAGGTGCGATACGGCTGAATGATGTTGGCCTTGTTGTCGTCGAGCGGCGCCTGCGCCTCGCGCGGCCAGGCCTCGTTCTCCGTCTTGAACGCGCAGTGTCGACCCTCGAAGCTCTGCGACGAAGCGCACGTCAGTGACGCAGCGTCAGCCGTAACCAAGGTCAGGCGGATGGTCGACTTGGCGCCGGTTTGCCAGGCAGCGGTGTCCGTTGGCGGCGGGTCCGGGGGCTCGAACAAATTGCCCAGCGCAGACATTGGGATCACGGTCAGCGCGGCGAGAATCAGCGCCGCGACCAAGAACCGGCCGCCAATGGCTTGCGGTAGCTCGTCAGCGGAGGGGCGGCGCGAGACCGTTCGCGTTTCGGCTGGCGGCTTCACGGCCGTTTGGCCTGCCGCGCGTTTGTCTTGGGGTTTGCTCGGTTCGCTCGTCGCCATCGCGCGCTTCAATAGCGCAGATTGAGGACGCTCCCAAGTGCTGGCCAAGCCCCCCAGAAAATCCCGGGAAACCCCAGCCCACCCGAGCTACTCAAGCCGCTTCGGGATACCCGACGGGGTGCAGTCCGAGAACGCCGCGCGATACAGCGCTTGCCCGAGGATCTGGTGGCCTTCCGGACCGAAATGGATGCCGTCCCGGAAGGGTGTGAAAAAGCGGTCGCACAGGCTGTCCGGATCGCCGCACGACAAGAGCGCGTAGGCGTCGACCACGCGGTCGACCTTCCGGGCGCCCACCTGCTGCCGAATCCAAGCGTTGACCGCGTGTGTGCTCTCCGCGCGCGACGGATTGAAATAGCGCGTGAAGCCGCCCCACGGCGCAACCGTCAGCGCGATGACTTGCACGCCGTTGGCTTTGCCCCAAGCGTACATGTAACCGAGGTCGGCTTCTATCTTCGCCGGAGTTCGGAATGCGGTCAGATCGCTGTACAGGTCGTTGACACCGCCGAACACGACTAGGTGCGTGTAGTGCTTCGGCGAAAGGGCGACCTGCTTCTCGAAGCTGCGGCGCATCTGGTTGACCATGGTCGCGCCCTTGCCAAAATTATCGATTTCAAGCGTCGGGCAGCGCGTGCGCAAATATTCGAGGTAGCCGCCGCCGTGCGAGCGCGGGTCGGTGAGCGAGTCGCCAATCGCGGCGATCACATAGTGAGCAGGTGCTCCCGCGTCGCTGGCGGTGGGCGCAGCGGGAGCAAGAGGGGTGAGGGTTGCGGCTGCGGTGGCGGTGGCGGTGGCGGCAGAGTCGAGTAGCAGGGGTTGCGGCGCGCTTGGCGCCGCGACCGGCGCGGCCAGCGCGACCGGCGCGACCGGCGCGGCCAGCGCGACCGGCGCGGCCGGCGCGACCGGCGCGACCGGCGCGACCGGCGCGACCGGCGCGACCGGCGCGACCGGCGCGACCGGCGGAGGGCTATGCGGCGCCGATTGTTGGCGATCGGCCGCATTGCACGAAAACAGCGCGCCCAGCAGCCCAGACACGACGCAGGCAAAAAAGAACGACGCGCGACGCGATGGTCGGGGTCGAGTTTGAGTCGGGTTCAAGGTAGCCTGCCGCGAGTCTTCATGAGCGCGGCCGAAGTCTACCGAAAGACGCGCAAAGTTCCGGATCTGTTTTGGAACGCCTACGTTTGCCGGCCGATCGCCGCAGTCTTGGTGGACGCGCTCAAAGACACGCGCATCACGCCCAATCAGATCACGCTGTCGGCCGTCTTCGTAGCGCTGGGCTCGGTCGCAATGTTGCTGTTTTGGCCGGGGCACGCCGGCTTGATCGCCGCGGTGGTCGTGTTCGAGCTGTCGTACGTGCTCGACTGCGCGGACGGCATGCTCGCTCGCTGGCGCGGCAGCGCCTCGCCCGTTGGGCACTTGCTCGATTTTCTGATGGACGAGCTGAAGGCGTTTTGTTTGCTGGCCGCCGTGTCGGTGCGCTTGTTCCAGGAGCACGGGGACACGCGCTTTCTGCTGCTTGGGTTGTTCGGCTTGGTGGCGCTCGCCTCGGGCATCGCGCTGACCACGTTCGTGCGCCGTCCTGAGGTAGTCGGGCCGGTTGTCGCCAGCTCCGCAGCCGCGCCGCGCTCACTGCTCAAACGCCTCGTCGGGCTCGTCGAAGGCGGCGCAAAGTTCTTGATCCACTACCCGTCGTACCTGCTGTACGTGGCGCTTTTCGGCCGGATTGAGCTGTATTTCTTGCCCTACGTGGCTATCAACGCACTGTACGCCGCACGCGCCTTCGCCGGCGTAGCCTGGCGTTTCGGTCGCTCCTAGCGAGCTTGCTCCGGTGTCGGCGCTGTCACGAGCGCGAACCCGGCGGAAGGCGTCGTCCCCAGCGCCTTTTGGTGCTCGCTCCGAATGTAAAAATTTCGCGTTCGAAAAATGGGCCAGATGCAAAAATTTTACGTAGGACGCGCTTCTGCGGCGTCTAGGCTGCCCGCGAGCACCTCGATCTACGTCGGAAGGCCCTCAAGATTGGTCACAGTGGGTCGCGGCGCGCTCGCCTTCGCGATGATGGGTCGGGGCGTTTCCGCGCTCGCCCCAGATGCAAAAGTTTTGCATCGGACGCGCTTCTGCAGCGTCTAG
>DATCFJ010000655.1:0-2841 GCA_036509605.1 Polyangiaceae bacterium
ATCGGCTTGGTCTGCCGGCTCACCCGAGTGCTGCGGAGCCAGCGCGGCGCCGGGCGGCGTGGCGCCAGTCGAAGGGGCACCAGCGCCGGGCGCGGGAGCGCCGGCACCCGCGCCGAAAATGCCCGCCAAATGCAACACCAAATCTACTGGCACCGCCACGGGGCCGAGCGCCACGAAGCCGCGCGGGTCGAGCGTCTGCGGCTGACTAGGCGGGATACGCTGCTGATTCAGCCATGTGCCGCTGGTCGAGTTGTGATCGGTGACCGTCAGCGGATTGAGGCTGAACGTCGCATGGTGACTGGAGACGTTCGGGTGATGGATGGCGATGTTCGAGCGCGCTGGATCGCGTCCGAAAACGAGCTGCCCGAGCGTGAACGGCGCCTTGCCGCGCTCGAGCAGCATGAGCGTGATCGCGGGGTGCGCCTTGGGCACCGCGGCTTGGCCGACCGCGAACTCGGTTTGGAAATCGAAGGGCCTACTTTCGCCCGGCGCGAGCGGTGCGCCTTTGGCGAACGAAGGTCCCGCGCCGTTGTCGACGAACACCAAGCTGCCGCCGCCGCGGTGCTCGATACGCGCATGCTCCGGCGCAACCCCCGGCGCACCGAGCCGGATGTCGCAATGCGCAGCACTACCGATGACGATCGATGTCTTACCGAAACCAGGGATCATTGAGCTTGGTCTCGGGCTACTGCACGCGGGCGGTAAATTCGACGGGGCCCAGGCGAACGACCGAGCCGTTCGGAACGGGGGCCCAGACACCGGGCGACAGGCGATTGTTGTTCACCAGCGTGCCGTTGTTGCTGTTTTCGTCGCGCACGACGAGCTGCCCGCTCTCGAGCTTGAACGTCGCGTGCACGGCCGAGATGCGCGGCTCGGCCAAGGCGATGCCGCACTGAGCCGCGTCGCGACCCGCACGCATCTCTTGACCCTGGAGCACGGTGAATACTCCGGCAGAGCACTGCAGGAGCGCGCTGGACGCGCTCGAGCCGTACGGGTTTGGCGGCGGAGCCTGCGGCGACGGAGCCTGTCCGCCGTAGACCTGGCCGGGCGGCGCTCCGCCGTACATCAGCTCGGGACTGACGCCGTTGCCTTGCGCGCGCGGACCGTAACCGCCTGGCGGCGGGCCGTAGCCTTGACCGGGCGGCGCGCCGTAGCCGCCACCCGCAACGACTGGCGCCGAGGGACCGCCGCCGCCGCCGCGCTTTTTGCCACCGCTGCGGACGATCACGATGATGAGCAGTGCGATCACGACGAGCGCGAGTAGGCCGCTCAGAATCAGAAGCAAGGGCAACGGCTGAGTCGTCCCCTTGAGTTGGATGATCGTTGTCGAGGTCACGCCGCTCGTGCGGTGCGCCTTGTTGTCATAGACCACCAGCCGCACGACCGCTTGGTCACCGGAGCCTGCCAAGATCTTGTCCGTGGCTGGCGCGGTGAACTCGGCGTAAGTGTCGCTCGCTTCGACCGTGACGCCCTTCATGCCCATAGCGATCAGCTGCTGCTGAGTGCGCTTGGCCTGTTCGATGTCGGCGCTTCCCATCGCCGCCGGCAGCGGCTGACCCGAGGGCAGAAAATACACCTCGGCGCGGTCTTTCGCGCCGCCCCAGCAGAAGTCACCGTACACCTTGAAGCTGCCGTTCGGGTACACGCCGCCTTGGGATTTCGCGGTGTCCTGCGTGTACTGAACGTTGACGTTCAGCGGCCATGTCGACGGGTCGATGCCGACCGGTACGTCCTTGAACGTGTTGTCGCCCAAGATCGGCGGCTTCACGTTGTTGAACACGAGCCCGAAGGTTTGGGTCACCGTCGGCGCCACGCACGAGGCCAGCCACTTGACGATGTGCATCTTCGAGAAGCGCTGACGCACCGTGCTCACAATCGCGTTGGAGCGTGTGCCCTGGCCCTCGCGCATCACGGAGAAGAACCCGCCGATGTCGGTGTTGGCCATGTTCTGCATGAATTCCAACGAATTTTGGCGGAATTCATCGATCACGCCCGGCGGGTACCAGATGCTGATCACCGGCACTGGCGCTTTCGGTAGTGCGGTGTTGTCCTCGGGGAAGCGGCCACCGGTGAGGTACTGTTGAAGCTGCAGCGCGCCGGGTCCGGTGGTGGACGGGTCGGCGCCGCCGAAACCGTCGGACAGCACGATCATCGCTTGGTGCAGCGGGATGGCGACGTCATCGCCCACGTTGCCGAGCGCGCCGAAGCCGTCGGTGGCCGCCGTCTTGATGATGGTGAAAAGCGAGCGATTACGGCCGGCCGAAGCGTAGGTCTCCGTGGTCGCGTTGATCAAGCTGGAGGCGCGCGCCTTTTGCGCAGCGCTCACCCACTTGGAATCCTTGACGACCTGGCGGTCGTTGAAGAACATCACGTTTACGATGTCGTTCGGGCCCATGCTGACCACGAACTGCTCGGCGAGCTGACGCGCGTCGTTGAAGCTTTTGCCCATCCGGTGATCGGCGTCGACCAGGATCAGCCACGCGGTGCCCACGCCGGGCTGCTGCAAGCTGTCGCCCCAAGCCGCGTCACTCACGAACTTGGCCGGCACGGCGGCGCCGTCGACGGTCACGGTGAAGATGGCGTTGGCGGACGGAAATGGGAACGGCGTGTACAGCGCGAAGGGCTTCTCCAGCGCTTGGCTCATGCAGTCGAGCTGGCCGTTGCCGGTGAGCGAGCCGCACGCTGCGGTGGCGTCGCTGACGCGCTTGCTCTGCGAGACTTCTATGACGCTGGTCAGGACCGGATTGCCGTTCTCCTGGGCCGCGCGTGGGTCGACTCGCAAAATCTTGGCGGCCGGCGAGGCCTGCACGCTGAGTGCGACGAGCCAGGTTACGAGCACGC
>DATCFJ010000656.1:0-4713 GCA_036509605.1 Polyangiaceae bacterium
GATCGGTGCCACGCGCACTTTCGAAGGCTGAGTCTGCGACAGCGGCCGGGGCGCGGCCTCTGGAGACGATTGCGCTTCCGGCGCGATTACCACGGCTGGCGTGGCGGGGCCGTCTTTCGGCGTGTACGCGATCGCGTAGCCGGGCACGTTGGACGCGCCTTGGATGACCGGAGTGGAAGTGGGATCGACCTTCGCTGAAACGGCGGCAGGAGCCGCAGCCGGCGCAGCCGCGACAGCCGGCGCAGCCGCAACTGGTGCAAGTGCCGGCGCGGGTGGCTGCACGATAGGCGCGGAGAAACCGAGCAGCGTCTTCTTGTTTACGCCGGTTGCGGGTGGCGCTTGCAGTGGGGCGTCTGCAGCGGCCGGTGTAGCGGTTGCGGGCGCCGGCGTAGCAACCAGCGGAGCCATGCCGAGCAAGGTGTGCTTGGTGACCTTCGTCGCGAGCGGCAGAGTGACGGCGGAATCCGGGCCGTGCGCGCTCGGCGTTGTCGCAACTGGAGCCGGCGCCACCGCAGCAGGCGTGGGCGCCGGCGTAGCATCGGCTACCGGCGCGGCTGCCGCAGCAGGAGCCGGCGCGGGTAGATCGTCGTCCTCCCAAAAGGGCGTGAAACTCTCGGCGAGTCGATCAGCGTCTTCGACACTGAGCGGAGCCGAAGATGGGGGACCTTTACCGGGTTGATCGGGCATCAATCGCAAAACACAGGCTAGCATCGCGACTCGGGCGTCCGCAACGCGTGGACGCCTTGGGTTTGGCCGATCCTGCCCTGGCGCGCTAAGAGCCGAACGTAGAAGGTATGCAGTTTTCGAACTCCCTCAGTATTCGGCGCTTTTTGAGCCCGTTAGGGGTAGCTGCATGTGTGCTTGCGTGCGGTTCGCGCGCCCCGAGTGCCGCACCTACAGAAGCGGCGTCAGCGTTTTTGGCCGGTTCAGCGGTAACTATCGTTGGCAGCGCGCTTCCCGAGCGTGCGGAGGCCGTCGCGAACGCAGACGTCTGGGCGGTGCAGGGTACGAAGCTCGGAGGCCGCGCTGGCGCGCAACGCTTGCTCGACGCGGGGTCACTGCGCGAGCGGATCTTTCGTGTGGATCATCGCGAGGCGGATGCGCTCGAGGCGATCGAGCTGTACCGGCAAGCGGCGCGCGAGCCAGCGTTGCGCTGTTCAGCGGCGACTTCGGCGGCGCTCTTGGAAGGTGAGCTGCGCAGCGATCCGGGATCGAGCTTTCAGGCCGTGTACCGCGCGGAGCACGCCCGCTCTGCCGACGCGCCGTGCAAGGAACGCGCAGAAGCGATTCTTGCGACGTTGACCGCGTACCGCCCGCTGCCCACGGTGCTCGCGCAGATCGACGCCGAAGGTGACGTTGCAGCCACGCCCAGCGCGTCGCCGTTGCCCACGCCGCACAGCGCCGGCTCGGCTGAGCCAGCGCAGAGCGACGGTGTGATTGTGCCGACACTCGGTGCACCGCGCGGTCCAGCACGTGTCACCAAGATCGAGCGCTACGGAGCGCCGGACGCGGCGCGCGTCGTGGTCTACGTGACCCAGCCAGCGACGTACAAGGTCGGCTTCCTGGAGCAGGGCAGCCAGAATCCGCGGCTGTTCGTCGACATCGAAGGCGCGACATATCAAGGCCCGAAGAGCTTCGATGTGGGCGGGATCGTGGGTCGCGTTCGCGTCGGTGCCGAGCCGAATCACACCCGCGTGGTCCTGGATTTGACGGCTACCGCGTACCGCAAAGTGTTTTACGTGCCCGAGCCGTTTCGGCTCGTGATCGACGTTTCCAAGGACGCGCCGGCGCCTCACAGCGATGAGGTCTCGCATGGCGCGCGGCAGATTCACCGGGTCGTGCTGGATCCGGGCCACGGTGGGCACGACCCCGGCGCTAGCGGTCCGAGTGGCCTGCGCGAAAAAGACGTAACGCTCGACATCGCGCACCGCGCAGCACCACTGATCGCGCGCGAGCTCGGCATTTCCACGCTGCTCACTCGCGACAGTGACGACTACGTCGCGCTCGATGAACGCACCGCGCGGGCCAACGCGTTTCAAGCAGATCTCTTCGTTTCGATCCACTGCAACGCAAGCGGGGACGGCGCAGGCCGCGGGGTGATGACCTTCGTGCTGGACGACTCCCGCGATCCGACCTCGACCCGGGTCGCTGCCCGCGAGAATGATTCCTCGACCGAAGCCGCAGCCGAGCTCGCTGGCGCACTGACCCGTAGCGAGGGCTGGCAGAGCCCGGCTCGCTCCAATCACTTCGCTGAGCTCTTGCAACGCGCTGCGATCGCCTCCCTGTCTCCCAGCTACGGCGACATTCCCAACTCGGGTATTCGCCGCGCTGGCTTCTACGTGCTCGCTGGGGCGCGTATGCCGGCCGTGCTCTTCGAGACCTCGTTCATCTCCAACCCGGTCGGCGAGACGCGCTTCAACACTGGAGATTTCCGGCAGAAGATTGCCGATGCCATCGTGAATGCGATTCGTGCGTATCGCGACGGGCTGTGACGCAGCGAGACAAAGCCACGGCCGACCGGCCCGCAATACGGTGCCGCGACCTGCGACCCAAACCCTAAATGGGGTGGGCGATTCTCTTTTCGGGGCAAGGGCCCCGAGATCGAGCGGATTAAGACGCCGGCCCTATTGACTGAGGGGAATCGGGTCCCTATCTTAATCGGCCCCCGGAATTGGGGGTGATTCTCGTAGTCAGACAGCCAGTCGAGTGCGCTACCGATGACCAAAGTCCAGTTAAAGAAATTCCGGGACATGCTCGAAGCCAGGCGCCACGAAATCATCAAGCGTGCACAGCAGACGCTTGATGAGGACATGGCCCTCGACGCTAACGACCTACCGGACGAGATGGATCTCGCGTCCAGCGAGTATCTGCAATCGTTCCAATTCCGTTTGCGCGGCCGAGAGAAAGCGTTCTTGGACAAGATCGGTAAGGCGATCGACAAGATCGACAAGGGCACCTTCGGTGTGTGTGACGACTGCGGCGAGAAGATCTCCGTCAAGCGTCTCGAAGCCCGTCCCGAAACCACGCTCTGCATCCGCTGCAAAGAGGATCAAGAGCGCGTCGAAAAAGACTTCACCTGAGTCTTTGCGGCTGAGCTTTGGTTGATGCCCCTGGCGCGGCACGTCGGAATACGGCGGCCGCGCGCGGCGTTTGTGCGCATTAGCAACGCGCGGCCGCGCTAGCTGCGTCGCACGCCCCGGACCCCGCGCGTCCGGACCCCCAAACGCGGGCTCCGCCCGCGCGGGGGTCCCGCAGGCGGCGGTCGTGGCGCGCTTTCGAAGGCTCCGCGCGCTGAAGCAAGCGAGCGCTCTCCAGCAGCGCTCGTCAGCGTGCGCGCGCGGTCTTTTTTGCGGCCTTTTTGGCGACTTTAACGGGGCCTTTGCCGACCTCGGCGAGAGCTTGTTTGAGGTATTGGCCGGTGTGGCTGCCGGGGGTGTTGGCGACTTCTTCCGGGGTGCCGGCGACGACGATGCCGCCGCCGTTGTGGCCGCCTTCGGGGCCCATGTCGATCACCCAATCCGCGCAGGCGATGAGCTCGATGTTGTGCTCGATCAGCAGCACCGAGTTGCCCGCGTCGCGCAGGCCGAAGAGCGCGTGCGTGAGCAGCTCGATGTCGGAGAAATGTAAGCCCGTGGTGGGCTCATCCAGCACGTACAGCGTGCGGCCGGTGGCTTTGCGCGACAGCTCGCTGGCGAGCTTCACGCGCTGCGCTTCGCCTCCGGAGAGCGTGGTCGCGGGCTGACCGAGCTGGATGTAGCCGAGGCCGACCTGGCGCAGTGCGGTCAGCTTTTGGCGGATGCGAGGGATGGACTCGAACAGCTCATCGGCTTCGTCGACGGTGAGATCCAAGGCGTCCGCGATGGACAGGCCGCGGTATTTCACTTCCAGCGTTTCGCGGTTGTAGCGACGACCGGCACAGGAGTCGCAGGTCACGTACACGTCGGGCAAAAAATGCATTTCGACGCGCAAGACGCCGTCGCCTTGGCACGCTTCGCAGCGGCCGCCTTTGACGTTGAACGAGAAGCGGCCCGGCTTGTAGCCACGCGCGCGGGCGTCGGGCAGGCCCGCGTACAGCTCGCGCAAATGCGTGAAAATGCCGGTGTAAGTCGCGGGGTTCGAGCGCGGCGTGCGACCGATCGGCGCTTGGTCGATGCTGATCACTTTGTCGATGTGCTGTAGCCCCTCGATGCGCTCGCAGGGGCCGACCCAGCCGGTCGCGCCGTACAGCTCGGCGCGCGCGGCGCTGAGCAGTGTATCGACGATCAAGCTGCTCTTGCCCGAACCGCTCACGCCGGTGACCGCGCTGATCAGACCGAGCGGGATCTCCACCGTGATGTTCTTCAGGTTGTGAGCCTTGGCGCCCACGATGCGTAGCTTCAGATCGGTCGGTGCTTGGCGCTGCGCGGGGATCGGCAGATGCTTCTCGCCCGAGAGGTAAGGCCCCGTGATCGAGTTGGGGTCCTTCATGATTTCGCTCGCCGTGCCTTGGGCGACGATCCGACCGCCGAGCGCGCCAGCGCCGGGGCCCATGTCGACCACGTGATCGGCGCACAGGATAGCGTCGCGATCGTGCTCGACGACGAGCACACTGTTGCCCTTGTCGACGAGGCGTCGCAATGCTTGCAAGAGCCGCGCGTTGTCGCGTGCGTGCAAGCCGATGCTCGGTTCGTCGAGTACGTACAGTACGCCGACCAAGGAGGCGCCGATCTGCGT
>DATCFJ010000657.1:0-3470 GCA_036509605.1 Polyangiaceae bacterium
CCTCGTTGGCCAATGGCGTTGGCAACATATCCCTCGCGCAGAAAGCGCTTGCGGATAGCCGCGTCCGACGACAATTCGGGATGCAGCATTTTGATCGCTGCGCGCTTTTTGTTGTGATGCGTAGCGGCGTACACCGCCGCCATGCCCCCTACACCCAAAAGTCTATCGAGACGCCATTTCTGTTTGAGGACGGTTCCGATACGCGCTCTGGCGCGCTCGGTCGCTGCCTCGAGTTGAACCGACATCGTTGAGAGTGTGCTAACTTAGCACGACCGAAACGCGAGCGTCTGAGCCGAAGGCCCAACCCTAGATTTCCTGGGGTTTCAGCAGTCGGTTGGGGCCTCACCAAAGCGACGACTCTGCTTGACGAGTGTCGCATTGTCGTGCGAGAGGGCAAGCATGGCCTCGGCCAAGCGTGATATCCGACACATCATCGATTCGTTCTCCGAAGACCTGATTCTGATTGCGCAAGAGATTGCTCGCGAGCAAGTCGAGCGCGCAGTCGCTGACTGGCAGACGAAGAATCAGAAGCTCTTGGCGAAAAAGTCGGTCCAAGACGAGAAAGCGTTGCGCAATCAGAAGGCGCTCGAACGCATCGAACGCGTTGCCGAGCGGCGCCGTGAGCGCGAGCAAAAGAAGGCCGCCGAGCGCGCGCTTCGTCTCGAGCAACGTTTGATCGCGTCGGGGTCGTCCGAATCGACGGCTGCGTCGACCAGGAAGCCGCGCACCCGTCGAGGTCTGCTAGCCGACGGTGCGTCGAAGAAAGAGCCGACACCGCCGCCGCTGTTCGTACACAAGCGGCGGCGCGACGGCGAGATCCAACAGCTCAAGCGTAACGAAGAGGAAGCCGCTGCCGCCGCCACGGAGGGCAACTCTTCGCCCTCTGCCCCCGTCCCCCACGAGCAGCTGCGCCTCGGTCTCTAGCCCCAGATTACCGTCCCGGGCTCGCGCACTGGCCCGAGACGCACTTGTCCACTCCGCCAAGGCCGCAAGAGCCAGCCGCGTTGCAGCTCGCGCCGGTGCAGGAGTCGAAATCGGCGACGAGCGCTTGAACGGCAGAAATCGCGCTCTTGCTGACGCCAAAAATGCCAGCGCAATTCGAGCTCTGCGGCGCGAAGCAGATAGCTTGAACCTCGCCGCAGTCGCTGTCCTGCACGCAGTCAGTGCGCGACTTCAATGCGTTCGTGGCCGCGTTCGCTTGCGCTTCGCAGGGCGCGCCGCCCGCTCCGTCCGTTTGCCCAGACTCACCCCCATCACCGCTCGAGCCCGCGGCGGCCTCGCTACCCGTCGCTTTGCTGCTGCCGCAGCCCACAGCGACGATCAGTAGCCCCGAGAGTGCTCCGACCAATAGCAATCGCTTCATATTCGCTCTCCGCACCCGCCCGAGCGTGCCGCCCAACTCGCGCCAGTGAGCATGACGGGGCACGAGACAAGATGGAAGTAGGCGTTCGACGCGCTTCGTGCCCGCGAAGCGTGCGCCTTCGACGGCCGAAATAAAGAAAGCCCCAGGCTCTTACGAGCCTGAGGCTTTCAATACATACATACCCAGGAGAAACCGAGACGAGACGTTACACAGTGAGCGAAAGATCAGCCGCTTTGGCGGCGTTGGAACGCGGGGACGTCCCAATCAGTGTCCATGTTGGACGGGAACGTGATGCGTTCGCGGACGGGCAAGGACATTTGTGAATCGCGAGCGCCGGCGGCAGTCGTGATTTGCGGCGCGGTGGGACGGCGCGTGGAGTACGCGGGAACCGGAGCTTCGGTGCGAGCCGGCACCTGCGAGCGCGGCGCGGGCGCCAGGCTCTCGCGAATTTCCGGGCGAACCACCGTGGCGCGGGCGCCGCGCGAGACTTCGACCGGCATTTCGTCGCTGGCATGTTGGAAGCCAGTGGCGATGACCGTCACCTTGAGCGTGTCGGCCATGTTCTCGTCGATGCTGGCACCGAAGATGATGTTGGCGTCCTCGTGCGCTTGCTCTTGAATGAGCGAAGCCGCCTCTTGGATTTCCTTCATCTTCATGTCCGGGCCACCGACCACGTTGATCAAGACGCCGGTCGCGCCGTGCACCGAGATGTTGTCGAGCAGCGGCGATTGAACGGCTTGTTCCGCGGCCAAGCGCGCGCGGCCCTCGCCCTTCGCACAACCGGTGCCCATCAGAGCGCGGCCCATACCCGCCATGACCGTGCGCACGTCGGCAAAGTCGACGTTCACGATGCCGTCCAGCGTGATCAGGTCGCTGATGCCGCGCACTGCCTGAAACAGCACTTCGTCGGCCTTGCGAAACGCTTCGACGAACGTTAGATCGTCGTCCGCGAGCATCATCAGCTTCTCGTTCGGGATCGTGATCAGCGTGTCGACGTGCTCGCTCAGAGCGGCCAAGCCGGCCTCCGCGCGACGCGATCGCTGACGACCTTCGAAACTGAAGGGCTTGGTCACGACGCCCACCGTGAGCGCGCCCGCTTCGCGAGCCAGCTGCGCAATCACTGGAGCTGCGCCAGTACCCGTGCCGCCGCCCATGCCGGCCGTCACGAACACCATGTCTGCGCCTTGAACGATGTCTTTGAGGCGCTGTACGTCTTCCAGAGCAGCCTTGCGACCACGCTCCGGGTCTGCGCCTGCACCGAGGCCGCGGGTCACGTTCTGACCGATCGCGATCTTCTCGGCGGCCGAGTTCGAGTTGAGGGCCTGCGCGTCCGTGTTCACCGTGATGAACTCCACGCCCTCGAGGCCGAAGTGAATCATGGTGTTGATGGCGTTGCCGCCGGAACCGCCGACACCGATGACTTTGATACGCGCTTGGTAAGCGCGTGTCTCATCGGCAAATTCAATGGAAAAACTCATCGCTACCATCTCCCGGATTGGTGTCTCGTCACGCTTCGTCATGAATCCGGGTCTGCCTTCCCTTGCCGTCTTACCGGCTGGATCCGTGTCGTCGCTTTAGAAAGTGTGGTGTAGCTCGTCTGGGTATTCGTGACTTACGTTAAGCAATCGGTTTCAGTACCGGGCGCTCAGAAGGCCGCCCGGAACCAATTCCAAAATCCATTCTTTTGTCCGCTCGGGTCTGCCGCGGCGGCGGCCTCGATGCGACGGTCTTCGTCGGTCGCGCGCACACCGCGCGGAGCGGCGTCGGCCAGCTGAGACGCTCCGTAGCGCACCAGGCCCACGCCGGTCGCGTATTGCGGACCTTGCACGAGCTGCACGATGCCTTTGACGCCCACCGGAAAGCCGAGCCGCACCGGCATACCGAGGATTTCCTCGGCACATTCGACCATACCCTCCATCAGGGCAGCTCCGCCGGTGAGCACGCAACCCGAGCACAGCTGCTCGAGCAGCCCGGTCTCTTCGATGCGGCGGCGGGCCTCGCTGAAGATCTCTTCCACGCGCGGCTCGATGATGTCGCTGAGCAGGCGGCGCGCGACGCGGCGCGGCGCGTGGCCGCCCACGCCAGGAACTTCGATCTCTTCGTCGTC
>DATCFJ010000658.1:0-5361 GCA_036509605.1 Polyangiaceae bacterium
CTTGAGCCGTGTGACCACGCTCGGCGTGTCGTCGTGGTAACGCGATGGCAAGCGTGGGAATAGGCTCTGCCGCAGCTTTTGCACCCAGTTCTCGTAGGTGCGGATGGCCACGCCGGCGATGCCTAGCGCAGGCAGCACTTCTGAGATGTAGCGAGCCAGCGCGTCGTTGAACACGACGACGAGCATGCGGTCTGGGCGAAAGCGCCGCGCGTCGTGGAACGCCAAGTACGCCAAACGATGCAGACCAATCGTGGTCTTGCCGCTGCCGGCACCGCCTTGAATCACGACCAAGCCGGAGTCCGGGCTAGTGATCAGCTCGAACTGTCGGCGGTCGATCAGCGGCGTGATCTCTTTCAGATGCTTGTCGTCGCCGCCCTCTTGGCCAACGCCGAGCTTGCCGGGGCGGTGGTGTTGAGCGGCGCGCGTGGCCGTGCCGGCACCGCCGGACAGCTTGGTGGACGTGCCCTCCATGCGCCGCCATTCGCCCGTCTGGCGGCGTGAAAAGGTGCCCTGGGGCGCGCTGATACGCCGCAGCCCCGAATCGACAATCGTAACGCTTCGGCGCAGTGTGACCGTGCCCGAGACCTCGCGGTCGCCGAACACCTCGTCGTAACCGTCACCCTCCTCGTAGCGGTAGAACAAGCGACTGACCGGCGCGTCGCGCCAATCCACGATGCGCACCCCCGACTTGGTATCGAGGTAGGTACCGCGGCCGATCAGGACGTCGCGCTGCTTGCCGTTCTCCTCCAAAGCCAAGTGCCCGAAGTAGGGCGACTTCGGATCCACGTGTACCTCCGTGGCTTCGCGGCGACGCGTGGACAAAATGTGCAAACGCTCCATCTGCTCCAGCAGCGGGGGCACGTCTTCCATGCGCGCCGTCGCGATCTGGTCGCGGAGGTCGAGCATCCGCGCGTCGTAGTCGCTACTTGGCTTGGCCGGCTGCTCGCGCACGCGGCTCTCGAGGTGCTGATTGACCTTGGTGAGGCAGCGCTCCTCCTCACCGGTAATTCGGTCCAAATCAGAGTCGGGGGGAAGGGGAAGGTCGGCCATCGGGCGGGGTGAGCTCTTAGCGAAAAAAACGGGCTAGGGCGCGTACCACGCACGGCTCGTGGAGTCGACGCCCGAACCGCTCGCTCTGCGCGCAGCGCAACGCCTCAAGCGAGCCCCCGACTGTCGCATTTCCGCCTGTAAAGTTAAGCCTTTAGGGGACTGCGACAGGACGCAACAGCAAGCCTGCTTTGGAGTCTCGCTTGGCGGTGTCATGATTGGCGCTTGGCGCGCTTGCCCGCGTCAGAGGGAGCACGCTTTGGAGAACTCGATGCGCGCTATGGTGCTTGAAGCACCGCGTGAGCCTTTGCGCGAGCGACGAGTACCGACGCCGCGGCTCGGTTATGGCCAATTGCTGATTCGCGTGCGGGCGTGCGGCGTTTGTCGCACTGACCTGCACGTGTGCGATGGCGAATTGACGGAGCCAAAGCTGCCTCTGGTTCTCGGCCATCAGATCGTAGGCACGGTCGAGGCAATCGCGGACGGCGTCGACGGCTTCACCGAAGGCCAGCGCGTCGGCATTCCGTGGCTGGGCCGAGCCTGCGGTGATTGCCGTTATTGCCTCAGCGACCGAGAGAACCTGTGCGACCGCGCTGAGTTTACCGGGTACCAGGTCGACGGCGGCTATGCAGAGTTTGCCGTTGCAGAACCGCGCTTTGCCCTGCCACTGCCGGGCTCGTTTTCGGATCTGCAAGCCGCGCCGCTGCTGTGCGCGGGGTTGATTGGTTATCGAGCGTTGAGCATGACGTACGATGCGGAGCGCATCGGGCTGTACGGCTTCGGCTCAGCCGCGCACATCGTCGCCCAGGTGGCAGCGTTTCAGGGTCGCAAGGTATTCGCCTTCACGCGTCCGGGGGACCTGAGAAATCAGGAATTTGCCCGGAAGATAGGCGCTGTTTGGGCAGGCGGCTCGGACGTTGCGCCGCCTGAAACGCTGGACGCCGCGATCATCTTCGCGCCGGCCGGGACGCTGGTGCCGCGTGCGCTGCGGGCAGTCTGCAAGGGCGGCATCGTGGTCTGCGCAGGCATTCACATGAGCGACATCCCGTCTTTCCCGTACGAAGCTCTGTGGGGTGAACGCTCGCTGCGCTCGGTTGCGAACCTGACGCGAAGGGACGGTCTGGAGTTCCTGGAGCTCGCACCCCGCATCCCCGTGCACACGGAGGTGCAGTCGTATCCGCTAGCGGACGCGAACCGCGCATTGACGGATCTACGCAACGGGGCCGTCAGCGGCGCCCTCGTGCTCACGATCTAAGAGCCGGTCCTGAACCTCGGACCGAGCTCGCCGAAGCGCTTCAACCGCGGATCGAAGCGTCGCCTGCGCTGTACGGCGCGGTCCGATCGATCGCAACTTCGCGCTTGAGCGCGCGAGCCAGCGGTTCGAGCTTGTCGCGCGCGGCGAGCAGCTCAAGCTCTAGATCTCCGGGACCGTCGATTGCGACGTCGACGCGGGTTGGGAAGATGTAACAGCGCAGGCGTTTGACCAGCTGGCTGTGCCCCCGGTCAAGAGCGACGGCCAGGCGCAGGATCCCCGACAAGACTTTGACCAGACGTTGCTGTTCGCTCGTGAGGTGCACGAGGCGATCGTGGTTCTTTTTGGGGCGTTCTTGGCGATGGTAGAAAACCAGTAGGCCGAGCAGCTCGATCTCTTCGTCAGTGAAACCGCGCAGCGTCGAATTGCGCACGATGTAGCGCGAGTGACGGTGGCGGTCCGCGTAGCCGATCTGCCTTCCCACACCGTGCAGCAATGCCGAGTACTCGAGCAGCTCGCGCTCATAGGCGCCGAAGCCGTGGATGTCGACCATTTGGTCGAACAGCTCTAGCGACAAGCGGGCGATGTGATGCTCGCGCGGGTCGTCGCGCTCGTACTTGCGGGCCAACTCCACCACGCTGCGCCGCCGGGGATCGGGAATCGGCGCGTGCGTCGTCGGTGCATGTCCGTGACGTTCCAGAAAATCCCAGATCACGCCTTCGCGCAGAGAAGCGTCGCACAACGTGAGCTCCTCGACTTCGGCCATTTCGAGTAGCTCACTCAGCAGCACGCCGCCGAGGTGAATGGTCTCGGCGCGCGCTTCGCCGATGCCCTCGACCTTGGCGCGTTTGGCAGGGTCGAGCTCGACCAAGCGGCGGGTCAGCTCGCGGATGTCGCGGCGGCGCGCGGTTTGCGCGTTGAGCGAGCGCCAAGGCGCGCCGCCGTTTGCCAAATGTGCAGTCTCGCCCAGCGTGCGAATCGTCCCTGATGTGCCGACGACGCGGTCGAAGCGGAGTTTGTGCGCTTGCGACATGACCTCGGCCGCGGCGCCGTGCACGTAGCCTTGGAGCTCGTAGAGCTCCCGCATGCTGAGCGGCGCGGACGTGCCGTGGTGATCGAGCAGCCGCTGCACACCGAGGCGCAAGCTTTCGTTCATGAACACCGCGGTCTGCGTACCGAGCGACAGCTCCACACTGCCTCCGCCGATATCGAGCACCAGCGTGCGTTCGTTTTGGAGGTCGAGCGCATGCCGAACGGCCAAGAAGATTAGCCGTGCCTCTTCCGTGCCCGAGATCACGCGCGGCAAAATCCCGGTCTCACGGAAGGTCGCGTCCAGGAACTCGGTGCCGTTTTCGGCTTCGCGGATTGCGCTCGTAGCGACCGCGAGCACTTCTTCCACGCCGCGACTTTCGGCCAGCTTGACGTAGCGGCGAAGCACGTCGAGCCCGTCGGTAAACGCGCGCTCGCTGAGGCGCATCGTGCCGAACAAGCCTTGCCCCAGGCGCACCATGGTCTTCTGGCGATCGATCACGCTTAGTCCGTGATCCGGATTCACCTCGACCACGACCATGTGCACCGAATTGGTGCCGATATCGATGGCTGCGATTTTCATGCGGACTTCGCGCTTGCCGTGCGCTGGATGAGTCGCGCCAGGCCGTCCAATACCGGCCCCGGAATGCCGTGCCCGCCGTTGAACGGGGTGAATTCTACGCGCAGGCCGGCGGCACCCAGCTCGTCACGCAGTCGTTCGGCGATCGCAAACGGCAGGACCGGGTCTGCGCGGCCGTGGCTCTGCAGCACGGGCAGCCCTTTGCGCGCGGCCATCAGAGGCAACCACTCTGAATGCGAGACGAGCGTGCCGCTCATGATGGCCAGACCGCCGAAGGCGCGCGCCGAACGCAATACGACGTCGGTCGCAAGCATCGCCCCCTGAGAAAACCCGCCGATCACGACCTTCTCGGGGAGCGCCGCGAAATCGCGCTCTAGCGCACCGAGCAGGTCGAGCACAGCGGCGCGCGCTTGGTCGATGCCGAGCGGGACTTCGTCGATCAGCCGCGCGGCACCCTGCTCGGTGAAGCGATCCTGGAGGCGCGCCATGTCGATCGGCCACCAAGCGCGCCCACCGAAGCCGAGCTCTAGTGGCGCCTCCGGGAACACGAAGCGCACCTCCTGGGGCACGCTCAACGCACGCCACAGGGAAACCAGATCCGTCCCGGGGGCCCCGTAGCCATGCATCAGCACAACGACCGGCCCGTGGCCTCCGCCCTCACGGTCGGTTCCGCCGCAAACGTGCGCGTCCAGGCTGCCGAGCTTAAGCTCTTTCATCCGCTCGGACTTTAGCTCGAGAGCGGCAGCCGAGGCGACACGAGTTTGACGAGGGCTGCTGCCCGTGATTCCTTTCAAAGGCGCATGGATCTCAAGGGCTTGATGAGCGAACTGTTGGGCGAGCTGGGCCGCGTCTCCAAGGCGGACGGCGTTGTCGGTACGGTGCGCGATGCGGGCCAGGCCAAGGTCCTTCCGTTGAGCAAGATCAGTATCGCGTTCGGAACCGCGATTGGTGACGTCGGCGGGACGACCAAGCGCGGAAATGATGAAAAAGACGCGGACGCCGAGGTCGGCGGCGCGGGCGGCGCGATCGTCGTCGAGCCGCGCGCGTTCGTCGTGGTCGGTGAGGATGGCGTGCCCCACATGCTCGCTCTGCACCGCGGCAAAACCGCGGTGGTGCGCCGCGGTGTCGAGATCCTGCCCGGGCCAAGCTCTCCGGACGCTCTGCCCGCGGCCGTGACCCCGCGGCTTGGGCCAGGCGAGAAGAAGTAAGCGTTCCACGGAACCTGGCGCAAGTGACGTTCTGGCTGTTCGCGGGCGTCGCGCTTCTCGCGCTGTTGTTGTTGCTGCTGGCACTCGTCGTACCCGTGTCCTTGAGCAGCAGCTTGCAAGGGCGTGCTGAACCTTCGGGGGGGTGGGCCGTCGCGCTCGGCTTGGGCTTGGGACCGATTGCGCTCAGCGCGATCGCAGCCGCTGGCGTCGCGCCCTTCGTGACTTGTCACGTGTCCGGTCGACAG
>DATCFJ010000659.1:0-5172 GCA_036509605.1 Polyangiaceae bacterium
CAGAAGCCCCCGAAGGCGGCGAAGCCGGGTAAGGCTCGTGGCGACGGGCAGTCCGGCAAGGTCAGCAAGTTCGTAAAGCCGAGCCAGTTCGGCAAGCGGGGCAACTAGTCATGGGCGAGCGCATCGTACGCACACAAAAAGACGGCAATCTCGCCTGGCTCGATCTCGAGATGACCGGCTTGGACGCGCACAGCGACGTCATCCTGCAAGCCGCGCTGATCATCACCAACTCGGAGCTGAAGCCGCTCGAGGAGTTCGTGTGTGACATCTGGCAGCCCGACGAAGCGTTGGCACGCATGACTCCGTTCGTGCGTGACATGCATCAGACGACAGGCCTCACCGAGCGCGTGCGCGCCTCCAAGCTCGACCTGGGTGCGGCCGAGCGCAAGCTGATGGAGCGCGTGACCGGCTGGTGCGGGTACGGCGCCATTTTGTGCGGCAATAGCATCGGCCAGGACAAACGCTTCGTGGATCGCTGGCTGCCCGGCTTGAGCGGCTATCTGAGCTACCGCACGGTGGACGTCACGTCGATCAAGATCTTGGCCAAGCTCTGGTACGGAGAAGCCGGCGTCTTTCCGAAGCCCACGCAGGGTGAGCACGACGCGCTGGTCGACATCAAGAACTCGATCGCCGAGCTGTCTCACTACCGAAGCCTGCTGTTCAAATCCAAGCTCTAAAAAACTCATTGTGCGCGCGTGGCGATGGCGGCGGTTGCCGGTGTCAACCCGCGAGCCTGCCAGCATCTCCATCGTGCTGTCTTTCGTGTTGCCCTCACCGAAGCCGAGCACGGTTTTGAATCGATTCTCGCGACTCACCCGGAAAACACGAAGTTGCAGCTGAGCCGGGGAGCTCGGCTGCTCTCCCGGCGTATCGAGCACGGCCTAGTTCGCCGGTATGATTCCACCCGGGCAGCAGCCGCCGTAGCTGCAGCAGACGTCGGTGAGCGGGCAAACCACGGTGGTCGACTTGCAAACGCCAGAGCTGCACGTCGGAACAGGGCACTTCGGACCGCCAACGGGCGATATCGCGGTGGTGACACCGCCGGTCTGACAATCACTGTTGGTGCAGCAAGCAGCGCAGGTGGTGCCGCAACACAGGAGGCCCTTGCCGCAGCCGGTGTTCGCGTACTTGCAAGTGTGAGTCGAGAGGTCGCAAGTATCCGTGGTGCAGTCGCTCTTGTCGTTGCACTGAGCGTCGGTCGTGCACTGGATGCAGCCACCGTTGGACGGATCGCAAGTGGGCGCCGAGGCGGGGCACTGGCTACTGTCAGCTTTATGCGAGCAAACGCCGCCGTTGCAAGTGTCGACCGTGCAGGCGACGTTATCGTTGTTGCAGTCGGCGTCGCCGCAGCACGCTTTGCACCCGTCGGCGCAGCACCTCATGTTGGCGGCGCAGGGAGCGTAGCTGCATTTGCCGCTGACGCAGGAACCGGTCTGACACGCGCTGCCGACGCAGTCGGTGTCACGCGAGCACTGCGCGGTTACTTGGCAACCGTTGACTGGGTCGCAGACCGAGTTGGTCGCGCATTGCGTCGAATCCGCGGTGTGACTGCAGGTGCCTTGGGTGCACGAGTCTTTGGTGCAACCCACGGAGTCGTCACACCTGGCAGCGGAGCAGCAAGAACCGCAAGTCGCAGAGGTTTTGTCGGTTGAAGCGCAACAGAGCAGTGGGTCAGCACACAAGGCCGGGTGGTGACACTTACCCGCGGAGCAGACGTCTTTGGTGCACGGGTCGTTGTCGTTGCAATTGGCGTCCTCGCAGCACTCGGCGCAGCCGGTTCCAGGGCAGCACACGCCGTTGTTCGGGCACTTGGTGGGAGCGTGATCGCACAGGCCAGTAGTGCACGCGTCGTCCGTGCAAGCGTCCATGTCGTCGCAACCCTTTGCGTCGGCACAGGCTTCTTTGGTGCGGCAGTCGTTGACGGCTGAGCAATACTCACCAGCTTTGCAGTTGCCGTTGTTCACCGCGTGCGTACAGGCGCCGGCGAAGCAGACGTCATCCGTGCAGGTTATTTGGTCGTCGCAGTCCGACTGATCGCAACATTGACCGCACGCGCCGTTACAGCACTTTTCAGTCGGGCCGCACTTCGGCGCGGGGACACACACGCCGTCCGCTCCACACTGATCGACCGTGCAAGGATCGCCGTCGTCGCAGTCCTCGGGGCCCTGACACGCGACCTTCGTACCGGCGCCCGCGGCGCCTGCTTCGGCTGTGTCGGCGCCGCCGGCGTTCATTGAATTGCCGCTGCCACCGTTCGCGCTACCGCCGCCTCCGCCGACTGCGGTGAACTGCCCGCCGCTACAGGCGTACGCCGTGAACGAACACAGCGCGAGCGAGACACACAAACGCAACCAGTGACTGACGGGGCTATGCTGCTTCACGGCGATGGCTCCTGGTAAGGAAGCTTGGATTATAGCAATTCCACCTGCGAAATCGATCTAACCCGCCCGCAAATCAACCTACCGTCTCGTTGGGCTCGTTGGGCTCGTTGGGCTCGTTGGGCTCGTTGGCGCCGAGGAACACACGGCGATGGGGGTGCGGCACATACACGCATGCGCGGCTCCACTTAAGTTCCGTTTCTACGGATCCGTACTCGATACTGCGGCATCCGACATGTGGCGGCCTTGCCGGACCCAATGCCTGCGCCCAAGTCGAGCTCCGACCCTCTGTATAAGTTGCTCCGTGACGAAGCGGTCGCGGCCTTCAACAAGAAGCGCGAGCAAGGGCGCTCGTATGACTTTCGAGGCTGCACCTTCCGCGGTTCCGACTTGCGCGGGCTCGACGCGCACGGTCTCGATCTGCGCGATTGCTACTTTCGCGACGCCGACCTACGAGGCGTCGACCTCAGGCAGGCGCTGCTCGAGGGTGCGAGCTTCGGCTCGGCGAAGATCTCCGGGGTCTTCTTTGCGGACGACATCCCGGCTGAGGAGATTCGCCTTTCCGTCGAGCTTGGCACTCGTTTGCGCACCGCCAAGCGCAGCGCCGGCTGAACGGCCTAGTACTACTTGGCGGAAGCGTCGGTTCGAGCGCAGAATGCGCGCCGCCGATGCCCGACGCGACAGCTCCCCTCCGATTCGAGTACGCGCGAGAGCCCAACGTCTCCGCGGAGCTCGATCGCGAATTGCGCGAGCTGATCTCCAGCTGTTTCGACCAACCGCATAAACTATTTTGAGCGAAATGACCCGTGATTCGGTGCAAGAGGCCGCGACCGTCTTGGCCGACAAAGTGGCTGGCGCGCTGTCGGTCGGTGAGCAGCGCGCGTGTGAGGCAGAGCTTTCCGAGCTGCGTCTCGCTTGGAAGCGCAACCCGAGCGCGTTCCCGCCCGACTTACTCGAGATGTTGAAACGAATCGCGAGCCTACTGGCCGAAGGCGCCGTGGCGCACAAGCAGAGCGACCCGGCCGCGGTGCTGAAGGAGTGCTTCGGCTACGACGCGTTTCGGCCCGGCCAGCGCGAAATCATCGACACCGTCCTAAGTGGCCGCGACTGCATTGGCGTCATGCCAACCGGCGCAGGCAAATCCATCACCTATCAGATCCCGGCGCGAATCTTGGGCGGGGTCACCTTGGTCATCTCACCGTTGATCGCGCTGATGAAGGATCAAGTGGACGCCATGACCGAAGTCGGCGTGCGCGCAACCTACCTGAACTCGACGCTATCGCCGGACGAGCGCCGCGCGCGCGTTTCGGAGCTGCGCGCCGGCCGCTACGAGCTCTTGTACTGCGCGCCAGAAGGGCTCGAGGCTTCCGTCGGTCGCGCGCTCGGCGAGATCAAGCTGAACCTGATCGCAGTCGACGAAGCGCACTGCATCAGCCATTGGGGGCACGATTTCAGACCCGCCTACCGCAATCTGTCAGCGCTAAAACAGCGCTTCCCACAAGTCCCCGTGCTGGCTCTGACCGCAACGGCGACGCCGCAGGTGACCGCGGACATCGTGCAGCAGCTCGGCATGCGCTCACCGGCGCGCTACCGCGGTTCATTCTTCCGCAAGAACCTGCACCTGCATGCGTTCGCCAAGGGCGACACGCTCGGGCGGACGGCGAAGGAAGCGGCCTTGGCCGTTGCGCGCGGCCGGCCCGGGCAAAGCGGCATCGTCTATTGTCTGTCGCGCAAGACCGTCGAGAGCGTGTCTGAGTTTCTCAAGAAGCACGGCGTGCGCGCGGGCCATTATCACGCGGGGTTGGACGCCGAGCAGCGCTCGAACGTGCAAGACGCCTTCCAGAACGATGAAATCGACGTAGTCGTAGCGACCATCGCCTTCGGCATGGGCATCGACAAATCGAACGTGCGTTTCGTCGTGCATCACGACATGCCGCGCTCCGTCGAGGGCTACTACCAAGAGCTAGGTCGAGCCGGCCGCGACGGCGTGGAGGCCGACTGCGTGCTCTTCTACTCGTGGTCGGAGGTAAAAGCCTACGATCGCTTCGCGGACGCCAGTGACGACGACGCACAGGCTGATCGCACACGAGCGCAAGCGCGCGAGGTATTCCGCATGGCCGAGACGCGCGCTTGCCGCCACGCGCAGCTCGCCAGCTACTTCGGCGAAGAGCTGCCCGATTGTGGCTCGTCCTGCGACGTTTGCGCAGAATTCGAGCTACTCTCGAAGAAACCGCCGCGGGCCACGCCGGAGGAGCGCGCGCAAGCGCGCGCCGCGCGTAAGAGGGACAGGCCCGACCAACCCGAGGCCGCGGCGCCGTTGGATCCGGATCTATCGCTTTTCGATCGCCTGCGCGCGTTAAGGAAGGAGATCGCGCGCGAGCGCGGTGTGCCACCTTATGTCGTGTTCTCCGACGCGACGCTGCTCGAGATGGCCAGTGTACGCCCGCGCAACAACGCGCAAATGCTCAGCGTCTCGGGCGTCGGCCCAACCAAGCTCGAGCACTACGGCGAACGCTTTCTGAAGGCGCTCGCGGAGTAGCGCCTTCCGCGCTCGTGCGCGGAACACTGTTTCCTGGCGAGCCACTGAGCGCGAATGCTGCGACGCAAGCTCAACAACCCTCGCAAACACAGCAACAGAGCTACCGGAGCTGCGCCTCTTCGCCATCGACGGCAAGTTGACCACGCTGAGTAGCTCCGGCCATAGGTGGCTTGGTTGTTTATTGGCCAATCGGAACCAGGCGGGGCAAAGAGCCCGAGCCCTAGGACGTGGCCTTTTTCGGTAGTATAGCGGCTG
>DATCFJ010000660.1:0-8346 GCA_036509605.1 Polyangiaceae bacterium
CTTCGCGGCCATTAACCCTTGCGACCGGTGACAGCCCTGGTGCGTGACTTCTTAGGTGAGAGCAATCCGCCAATGATCTTCCTGGTCTCGACCTTGACCGGCTTCTTTGGCTTCTTCTTCGGCTTGGCCATGGATCAACCCTTGGCAGTGTAACGAGTCGCCCTGCGTTCACCCTTAGATCCAATGAGCTTCTGTGCCTTGAGGCGCTTGATGATTAGGGACAGGTCGGACGTGGACAGCATCAACTCAGCACCAATCTGCTCCGCCTTGGCTCCAGCGTGAGCCTTGATGTAGCCATGAACGGCTTTGGCTTGGCGTTCGATCTCTTCTTGGGAACGCTTCTGACCCTTCTTCCTCTTAGGGGTCGAGAGGCCGATGATCCCGGCAGCACCCTTGGGTTTGGGCCCCGGCTTCTTTCGAAGCAAGGGATCGGGCTGCCCGCCTCCGCCGCCACCAGCCACAGCACGGAAGGCTTCGGCGGCTGACTCTGCAATTGCTTGGCGTAGGTTCGCTGTGAATTCAGCGATCAAAGTATCGATCTTGTTGGACATGACCCGAACTTAGGGTGAGTTCCGAACCGTTGTAAATCCGAGGGCCGGCCAACCCTTTTTTCCAGCAGACAAACGCAAGAAGGCCCTCAGATCTTCGTTTGATCTGAGGGCCTTCTACGGGAACGGGGCGTTCGCTAGCTCAAGTTGCCTCCAGGGGCGGTTGGAGACACGAGGTCACGACTTGCAGAGTCTGCGAAGACGGCCAGCCACCTGAGGCCAGCTTGAGCCCTACAGGACCGCGTCCGACTTCCGCACGCTCGATTTGAGCGACCTCCTCCAGACTGTACTGCCCGAAGTGCACGAACATCTCTCGCGGGCTGTACCGGTCTAGGGCCTCGTAGATCTTCGTGCTCGTACGTCTGAAGGCACACACGAGCCCGCTCGCAGGGTCGACCAACGTGAAGCCTGATATTTTTGCCATCATCTCCCCTTGTTTTTGGGGCCCTCACTGCGAGGACAGGGTCAGCCGAGCCGAGTTCAAAACGCTTTGCAAGAGCATTCTGGAACCTTCGAGTTCCTGAATAGCGCCGGAACCCAAGAGTTCCAATATCGCGAATGGCTCGGCATTTCTCGGGGGAAACCGCCCCCGAGCGCTTGGATTTATTTTCACAAATCGTCCGAGGCCAATAATCCACTTAGGCGCCTACGGTGTATAGGTAGAGTGTCGGGCACTTTGTCTGACCAAGAGAGGATCGCCAATGGCCTGGAGTGAAGACGACTACAAGAAGCGCGGCATGGGCCGGCTAAACCTGAGGCTCCCCCTCGAAGTGTTGCTGAAGCTCCGGTTCCTCGCAGCCTCAGCCAACCAAGACAAGAAGAACATCCTCCAAGAACTGATCACGACCGAACACAAGAAAGTATTCGAAGGCAAATGACCATGAACATCAAAACCGAACTCGACCAATACAGGGCAGCTCGTTCCTCTCTCTGGGCACTACGAGAGAGCCTCATGCTACAAGTCGCCGAAATCGATAAGGCTCTCGAAGTTGCCCCCGTGAGGGCCGACACGAAGCTGGCAAAGGGTACCCGTACTGTGGGCACCCCCAAGGGCAAGGGCACCAAGGAGGCTGTCCTCCAGGCTGTCAGCACTCCCAGCACGTTGAAGGAAATCAAGGCTGCTCTCCCCAATATCCCGGAGAAGTCGTTGGAGTCAGTCGTCTATGCCCTAGCTAGCTCCGGCCAGCTCAGCAAGGACGGCAGCAAGCCCAGCAAGTTCTCCAAGAGCAACGGGGGCCTCTAGTGGCGCGTGAACGCAAAGGCTCGATCTACGCCGGCCCCAAGGGTGAACTTCATGTGAAGTTCACGATCGATGTCTTGGACGAGGCCGGCAAGAAGACGGGAAAGACTCGTCGCGAGGCGTACAACCTGCACACGTATGACGGCAGGCTCGCCAACCTCAAGCGCATGACCTTGATGAAAGAGCTGCAAGAAAAAGGGACGCTTCCGAAGGCGGACGCCAAGGCATTGATCAAGGCGTCCCCCTTGTTCCGTGAAGCTGCCGAAGCCGTCCTGAACTCCTCCATCATCAAAACGATCAAGGGGCAGAAGCAGCGGCTAGCAAAGTACGCCTACCCCGTGATCGGCCACCTCCGTGTTGACCAGATCAAGACCTCCAGAATGTTCGTCATGTGCCTGGAGAAGTGCAGGGGCATGGGCAAGAGCAAGCAAACGGGGATCCACCTCAAGAACGACCTCTCCAAGGTCTGGCGCCTCTTAGTCGAGGACGACAAGGTTCCGGTGGAGCTGAGCATGATTGCTCTAGCGGCCAGGCTGCCCGACGGTTTCAAGGAGGATGGCCGGGAACGTACCGTCCTCACGGACGAGGAGCTGATGGTCTACCTTCAGTGGACCCACGTTAGCGCTAAGCGTCACGTCCACGTCCTGGAGAGGCAAACCAAGTGCTGCCTTGCCAGGCTCTTGGGTGGGGCTCGTACCTCTGAGGTCCACCGGCTCCAATGGACTAGCTTCGAGATGATGGACGGCGAGTTCGTCACGTGTCGGCTCCGCCGCTCTAAGAAGAAGGGGCCACCCCAACGCCTAGAAATCCCGACCATGCTCCGTCCTGTCCTGGCTCATTGGTGGGAGCTTGCTGGCAAACCCGAGACCGGCTTTGTCTTCGGCAAGGTCAAGGGTGCGATCGGGGAGCAACGTTCCAAGACGAGCTTGGCCGATGCCTTCCGTAGAGACTTGGCCAGGGCTTTCGACTTGGAGAAGTACGACCCCAAGGAAAAGAACTACGTCCCCGACCCCGAGGTCAAATGGACCCGTCGTCAGATCGAACTCCTCAAGGGTACGGACGAGTTCCTCCCTGTGGACTTCCACAGCTGGAGGCGTTCGTTCTGCAAGGCTGTGGACGCCACGGACATCAGTGAGAGCGAAAAGGACGACCTCTCGAACCATGCCCCGGGAGGCGTTCGTAAGCTCTACCTACGCAACGGCGGCAAGGCTCTCGTCTTCCCAGAGGCTGCCCTCCCAGCTCGTCCTTTGCTTCCGGC
Organism: Polyangiaceae bacterium; assembly: GCA_036509605.1. Lineage (GTDB taxonomy): Bacteria > Myxococcota_A > Polyangia > Polyangiales > Polyangiaceae > PMG-095. Next base: position 3,047 of record DATCFJ010000660.1, read on the forward strand.
CGGCATTGTGATCGATACCGTAGCAACGGAAGCAGCTCAGCCAATCGTCCCAGAAAATGACGATTCATCTGAGCTGTCTGCGATCGTAGCCAAATACGGCTCTGACGATGCCCACAAAAGGCGAATGGGCCGGCTGTTTAGGCCGACCCATTCAATAGGCTCCTGACCACGTGAGTCGCGAGGCGTGTGAGTACTCCGAACCCCTAGCTTAGCTAGGTGGGAAACTCTTATTTCGCGGCTTCCGGCTTCCCGGTGAGGTTTTCCGGGCCTAGCTCTCCACCACGAACTCGTCTCCCGATTCAGAATGCTTGTAAGGGATTCGTTAGTACTGCCTCCCGGGCTCTGCAGAGGGAGCCGAACTTCATCGTATGGACGCGGCTCTCTTTGTCAATTGCTCGAGGCTGAAAAAACGCGAGTTTTCCCAAACATTCTATCGCGTTACCAATTCGTTGCAGGGCTCGCGCCTGGGCCCTGGCGGAGCGCCAATCGGCGCGCCGGCCGAGCCTTGACGTCAGGTCTGAAGCGCGCTCCTCGTGCGGTTACCGAAAACTGGGCCGATGCGGCCCTTCTCCGTCAAGTTCCGCCCATGAGTTTTGCAGAGATTCCCGCGGAAGTTGACGGCTTTGGCTCGGGCGAGGTCAGCCTCGTCGGTCCGGAGGTCTTGCGAGAGCTTCTGCGCGCGGCAGACGATGACGGCTACCTCTCGGTGGTGCTGAGCCCGCCCGGCCCGGGACAGCGCGGCGAGCTGGCGCTGGTGATCTCGGAAGCCATCGATGGCGCACTCGAGCAACGCGGCGCATGCCCACCGGGCATCGGCGCGGCTGCAGATCTCGGTGCGTCACTCAGCGATCAGTTGTACCGCGCGCGACTCGTCGAGCTACGCGGCTTGGCGCTCTCGGTGCCGACGCTCGAAGGCATCGCGAACTTGGCCGGCGCGCTCGATGCCGAGGACAGCGCAGTACTGCGCTGGTGGATGGCCGCTACGCGCGAGCGCCCCGTGCGCTTTTACATCGACGCGCGCAACCGCTACGCGGGCGTCTACGACCGACCGACGCCCTTGCAAGATCTGCTCGACCGCCGTCCGCGTCAGTCGCAAGCGCCCGCGCCCGCGTTGGCGCCCGAGGTCAGCGCCAGCTCGGAAGCGATGGAGCTGTCGTCTCCCCCGCCGCTAGTGGCGCTGCGTGAAGAGCGTGAGAGCGACGCCATCGACGATGACGACATCGAGCTCGATGGGGCGCCAGCGTGTGCCGTCGCGGAGCGCGAAGAGCCCGCAGTGGAGGCGGCTTCTAGCGATTTTGATGCTGAATTCGTGAGTGCGCTCGAGCCGTCGAATGTGCCGGCTGAGGCGGCGCCGGTGACGGTCAGGGTCGAGGTTGAAGCTCCGATTCAAGCCGCAGTCGAGGTCGAGCTCGAGCTCGACCTCGAGCTCGAGGCCGAGGCCGAGGCGGCCGTGCCCGTGCCCGTGCCCGTTGCCCAAAGCGAAGAGAGCGCGCCGGCCGGGATCGAAAACGATGCCGTGGACGTGGAGTTCGCGCGCGGTCCACTGTTCCCGAACGCCGACACCGAGTGGCGCACGTGGCTGCACGAGCTAGAGGCCGCGCGCGGCCCGAAGCCGCTCGCGGTCGTCGAGCGCATGTTCGTCACGAGCTACGTACCGCTGTGCGACGCCGTCGCGCGCGGCATCGCGGGTCCGGAAGCGAAGAAGACGCTCGACACCTGGTCAGCAAGCTTCGAGCAAAGCTACAAGGAGGCGTTCGACGCGCTGCGCGTCCGCGGCAAGCGTCCGACAATGGTCTTGGATGTGCCCGAGCTCGCGTTGCGCATGGGCCGGCTGCACGGCGCGCGTTCGGTGCAATTGGTTTTGGTCGATGGTCTGCGCTTCGACCTCGGGCTGCGCGTCGAGCAGCGTTTGCGCACTCTACTGGGCCAAACGGCTGCTTTGGCCGAGCGATTGCTGCTCTGGTCGGCGCTGCCCGCAACCACCGCGACACAGCTCGAGTTGATCGGTCGCGGCCCGGAGGCGCTCCGTGAATTCACGGGCAGCGTCGACTCCGAGGTCCCGGTCGCGCGCGGTCGCATGGCAACGACCCTGCGTCGGATCAAGGCAGGTCACCGCGAGCTGCTCAAGCTCGACGTGGTCGAGTCGCGCGTCTCCGAGCCCGCCGACGGCAGCGAAACCACGCGCCTCGACGATCTCGCCGACGAAACCGCGCGCGCGCTCGGCTCCTACATGAAGCGCCTCCCTGCACGCACCCTAGTCATGGTCTTCGGCGACCACGGCTTCGTCCTCGACCCTCGCGGCGAGCGTGGCGGCACCACGCGCGCCCGCCACGGCGGCGCCTCCCCGGAAGAAGTGCTCGTGCCCGCGTACGCTTGGCTCGTCGGCGGCGTGCACTGATCACGCGCGTCGCGCGCAGTTTTAGGACCGGCTCTAAAGCTCACTCGTGGTCTGAAGGCGGATTCACCGACCCGGAACCGCCACTCGCGCCACTGGGCATCGGATTCTGCTCCTTCTCGAGGTAGCGGAAGATGGTCCGCGGGTCGACACCGAGATCGCGGGCGGTTTGGGTGCGGTTGCCGTTGTTGCGTTCGAGGACTTCGAGCACGTATTGGCGTTGGAAGTCCTCTTTGGCTTTTTCGAGCGGGACGATCACGAGCTGCTCTTCGGCGCCGAGGTCGAGGTCGCCGGGGCCGAGCAGCGTTTGGTCGCACAGGACGAGCGCTTTTTTGATGCGGTTCTCGAGCTGCCGAATGTTGCCGGGCCAGGGGTACTTCTTGATCGCAGCCAACGCTTGCGGCGAGAAACCGCGCACGGCGCTCTTCAGCTCGTCGGCGAACTTGCTGAGCAGCGCCTTGGCGATGATGAACACGTCGTCGCCGCGCTCGCGCAAGGGCGGCAACCATAGATTCACGACGTTCAAGCGGTAGTAGAGATCCTCCCGGAACTCGCCGGTTTTGATCATTTCATCCAAGTTGCGATTGGTGGCAGCGACGACGCGGATGTCGCACTTTTCTGGGCGGTTGTCGCCGACACGAAACACGACGCGTTCTTGCAGCGCCCGCAGCAGCTTGACCTGCATGCCGAGCGGCAATTCGCCGATTTCATCGAGAAAAAGCGTGCCGCCATCGGCTTGCTGGAACTTGCCGGCGCGGCTGGCGATGGCTCCCGTGAAGGCGCCCTTCACGTGGCCAAACATCTCGCTCTCGATTAGGTTTTCCGGAATCGCTCCGCAATTCACGGTCACGAACGGGCCGTTGACGCGATTACTGCGGCGGTGAAGCTCGCGCGCGATCAGCTCCTTGCCGGTGCCGGTTTCGCCCGTGATCAGCACGCTGATGTCTGTCGCGGCCACCTTGGTGAGCTTGCGAAACACTTCCATCATCGACGCACAGGCGCCGATGATTTCACCGAAGCGCTTGTCGAGCAGATCGGCGCTCAGCTTCTCTTTGTCCGCGCGGAGAGCGCTGAGCAGCATCGCGTTTTGCAAGATCAGCGACGATTGCGCGGCAAAGATGGTCAGCAAATCCAGCTGACCGCGATCGAACAGGTGCTTCACTTCGTCGTTTGCGACGTACAGCGCGCCGATCACGTCCCCCTGACTGACCAGGGGCGCGCACATCACGCTGGAAAGCTTGAGTGAAATCACGCTTTCGCTCTTACCGAACGTGGTGTCCGTGAGCGCATCGCTAACGATCACCGGGCGCTTGGTCTCGATCACCTGGCGCACGATGCTGTCGGAAATCACGCCGGAGGCATCTTGAATCGCTTCGCGCTGCACGTTGCGCGAAACCCGCACGCGCGGCGTGCTGTCCTTGCCCTCGGACGGATCGACCAGCAGCACGACGCCGCGTGCGGCGCCAGTGAGCTCGATGATGTCGTCCAGTAGCGTCTCGAGTAGCTCATCGACGGAGCGGCTCATCATCAGCCGCTCGCTGAACGAGTGTAGGCGGCGCAAACGTGCGATGTCGTGGCTGTCCCCAGTGGTCTCGTGCTCCTCGGTTTGGGGAGCAGAACCGAGCTCGGTGAACATGCTGAAGCCGAGCAGAGCTTTGCCCAGCGTGATGCGGTCGCCGTTGGCCAAGCGCGCCCGGCGCTTCTTTTTGCCGTTGATCAGGATCTCAGCATCGCGATCGACTTCTTCGAGCTGGAAATCGCGACCGTTGAAGACGATCTGCGCGTGGTGGCTAGCCACGCTGGCGTCCGGCAGGTGAATGTCGTTGCCGAGCGCGCGGCCGATGGTCGAAAGCGGCTTGTGCAGTGCCATGAGCACTGGTGCGCCCTCCGACGGAAAGAAGCGTATCGTGGCCATGCGGGCCAAAAGGGTAGTGCTGAGCCCCCGAAATAACAATACTTTCAGGGGTTAGCGCAGCGCTTGTGTGATCGTGCAGCCGCTCGCACAGCCGTCGCCCCGCCGTTGCACGCCGGCGCACGCCGTCGCCCCCCCCCAAGGCGACGGGCAATTGCCGTGTCACACAGGGCAAAGGAGCTCACCATGCGATCACCGCGACAACGCCTCATGCGCCGATTGTTGATCCTCACCCTGCTCACGCTACCAACGGTCGCGAGCGCGCAGAGGGTTCGCGAAGAGCAAAATCAGCAGGTGATCTTCGACGATGACTTGCTCGACGCGGCCCTGAGCACGCCGTTCGGCGATCCGCTGTTTGCCGGTCACCTGCCGCCCGCGCGCACGCTGCTAATCCGCTCACGCACGAACTTCGTAGCAGAGCTCTACAAATCCATCGAGCAAATCTGACGCTACTCGAGGCGGCCGCCCACGGCGAACTGCGCGCCGTGCGGAATGGGCATCGGCAAGAAGTAGTCGAGGTGCGCGATGTGCGAGCCGAGCCCCGAGTCTGCACTGTCCGGTGAAGTGCCAGCGAGCAGTGCGCCAGCACCAATGCCAAGCATCGTGCTGACGCCGCTGAACACCAAGCCATGCTTCGCGGGTGGGCTATTCTTGCCAGCGTACGCGGCGTACACGGGCAGCGAAACCAGAGCACCCACGCCCGCACCCGCCCACATATAAGTGAGCGCGCGGTACGTCGGAATGTACACGGTCGACAGCCCCGCGGCAGCCGCGAGCCCGACGTTGAAGCCGATCAAACCGCCGAGCGCCGCGCTGTCGTTGGCTCGGCTGTAGCCTTCGCCGGTCGCCGAAGCGCCGTAACCGAACATGGTGCCGATCGCGGCGCCCCAGACCACACTGCTCGTGGTGAGCAAGCTGCTCTTGGGCGACGGATCCTGCAGGAAGCCGAGCGCAACGCCGCCCGCACCGCCCAGCGTCGCGCCAATCACCATA
>DATCFJ010000661.1:0-6690 GCA_036509605.1 Polyangiaceae bacterium
GCGATCCTCAAGGTCGAAGAAGCCGCTCGCGAGGCCTGCATCGAGGACGAGGTGCTGGATCTACCGGACGGCTTCGATACCGTAGTCGGCGAGCGCGGCGTGCAGCTGTCCGGCGGCCAGAAGCAGCGGGTCGCGCTAGCGGCTGCGTTTGCGTCCGAGCCCAAGGTGCTGATCCTCGACGACCCGTTCAGCGCAGTCGACGCACGCACCGAGCGCGCCATCTTGTCGGCGATTGATCGCCAGCGCGCACGCCGCGGGCTAATCTTGATCACGCATCGTGTTTCAGCGGCGGCGCACTGTGATCAGATCCTAGTGCTCGAAAAGGGGCGCGTCGTCGAGCGCGGAACCCACGAAGAATTGAGCAAATGCGGCGGCATTTACGCGCTATTCGCGGAGGAGCAGCGCATCGAAAGCGAGCTGGCCAAGCTCGGGGGCGTGGTTCCGGACGAGCAACAGGTGGCTGAATGACACCGCCGCGGAATTCCGCCGCCGCGCCAGCCACGCCTGGTCGTGAGCAGCGCGGGCGCGCCGACAAGAAGCGCACCGAGCGTATCCTCAAGGCGTTCCACGAAGAGGAGCGCTTCGGTAAGGCCTACGACGCGCGCCTCACCAAGCGGCTCTGGGGCTACCTGTTGCCGTACCGTTGGTTGCTCTGGTTGTCCGTGTTCGTGATTCTGATCACGTCAGCGGGTGCGCTGGTGCGGCCCTTGATCATGCGCTCGGCGATCGACGGAGTGATCACGAGCGGCGATCGCTCGGCCTTGTTCCGTGGCGGCATCCTGCTCGCCTCTATCCTGCTGGTCGAGCAGATCTTGGGCTTGGTGCAGATGTACGCCGTGCAAGTCGCGGGCGCGCGTGCGGTCGCCGACATGCGTCGGGAAGTGTTCACGTTCGTGCACGGGCTCCGGCTCGGCTTTTTCGACAAGCAGCTGGTCGGCCGCTTGGTGTCGCGCGTCACTAACGACACGGATGCCATCTTGGAGATGTTTGCGTCCGGCGCTTTGAACGCAGTGGGGGATCTCGCGCGCTTGATCGGCATCGTCACGCTGATGCTGGTCCTGGACTGGAAGTTGTCCTTGATTGCGTTTGCTGCGGTGCCCCCGATGGCCATCTTGGTGGTCTTTGTGCGGCGCAATATTCGCGAGGCTTTTCGGGCGATTCGCGCCAAGACTTCGCGCATGAACGCGACCATGAACGAGCAGGTGACAGGTATGACCCTGATCCAAGCCTTCAGCCGTCAAGACGCGGCCGCGCGCGAGTTCGACGAGAGCAACGAGTCCTATCGCCAAGCCAATATGAGCGCGATCAAGTGGGACTCGATCCAGGATGCCGCCATCGATACGATTGCGGCTGTCTGTCTCGCGCTCGTGATCATGTCCTTCGGCTACAGACCGGTGAGCTTCGGCACGTTGGTCGCCTTCAGCGCGTACCTGTCGCAGTTCTTCGAGCCGATTTCACAGCTGGCTCAACGTTACACGTTGCTTCAAGCCGCGATGGCCGGCGCCGAGCGGGTCTTTAGCTTGCTCGACGTCGTTGAACCCGATGCTCCGCCCCGCGCCGCCAAGCCGAAGGGCAGCCCCGACTTTGCGATACAGTTCGAGGACGTTAGCTTCAGCTACAAGCCGGGGACCCCCGTGCTATCGGGGATCACGTTCGCCGCGCGCCGCGGCGAACGCATCGCCCTGGTTGGTCCGACCGGCTCGGGGAAGACAACCATCACTGCGCTCTTGCTGCGCCTGTACGAAGCAGACAGCGGCACCGTGCGCGTCAATGGGGACGACGTCGCAGGCCTGGAGCGCGGACCCTTGCGTTGCCGTTTTGCCGTGGTTCCCCAAGATGTCGTGCTGTTTCCCGGCACCGTGGCTAGCAACGTCGCCGCGTCTGAGCAGCCGGATCACGATCGCGTCCGTGAGGTCTTGCGTCGGATTGGCGCGCTCGACTTGTTCGCCGCACGCGAGCGCGGCATCGACACGCGCGTCGACGAGTACGGGTCGAACTTCTCGACCGGCGAGAGGCAGCTGATCGCCTTTGCGCGCGCGCTTTATCGCGACGCACAGATTCTGATTTTAGACGAAGCCACCGCCAGCGTGGACAGCGATACCGAGGCACGCTTGCAGCGCGCGCTGGAGGAACTGATGCGCGGGCGCACCGCTCTCGTGATCGCGCACCGCCTGAGCACCGTACAGAAAGCAGATCGCATTCTCGTGTTACGCAAGGGCAGCGTGGTCGAACAGGGCACGCACGCTGAGCTGATGGCCCAAGGTGGCTTGTACGCGCGGCTGCACGAGCTGCAGTTCTCGCGGGCCGAGCAAGAGTCCGCGCTGCAAAGCGCGCTCGAGCACGTGCCGGGCGAGCGAATTGCGTAGCGCCCGTGCCGTGCTACTCGGCCCAGCCCATGACGACGCTGCGCTCGGCGAGCGCTTCCACGACGTCTTCCGCGCGGCCGATTTCACGTGCCCGAAAAGGCCTAGAATTACGGCCAATTTCGATCAAAGCGACCAGCTCGCCGTAGACCAGCAGCGGGATCATGGCGACGCTGCACACGCCCGGTGAGCAGCGCGTCAGGCGTCCGAGGATGTGACGGCCGACTTCGCCGCATTGCGGCTCGCTGAGCACCGTCTGCCCGGCGCGTGCGGCGACGAGGGTGGGATCGTCGGCGGTTAACCGTTCGCCGAGCAGTTGCTCGGTAGCCAGACCATGCCCCCCGACAGTTACCGCCGCGCCGATGTCTGCGCGCACGCGGTGCACTAAACCAACATCCGCCGCGGCGGCCGTTACTGCTGTCACGACGGTGAGCAAAAGCGCTTCCGACAGCTCGTTCGTGCTCGACAAGACCCCCACCGGGTCGACGGCGATCGGGCGAAAGCTTTGACGCGACGCGCGGCCTTGTGTGTGTGGGCGCGACGAGAGCTCGGCGCCGCTCGGCGGGGGCGGCGGTTGGCTGTACGCTCCGCGCTCGCGTGTCTCTACGCCCGCGCTGTGTTGCGCGAGGTCTTCGATTGTCTGCCGGCGGTTGCCGGCGCTCTGCGCGTCGATGTCTTCCAGCTTGCGCCACACTTGCCACGACTCGTGACGCATGAACGAGCCTGCCGGGATGCGCCCGTACGCCACTCCGCGGAGGACGAGCTCGTAGGTGACCGGACCTACTGCCACCACGCCGTTGGTTACGAACCAGCGGTCTGTGTGCAAATTAGACACATTGGCGTACAAGGTGCGACAATTGTCCAGGTTGTGCGCTCCATCGTCAAGGTGTTTTCTATGACGCATTGCGGCGCCTTTCTTGGGGTTTTTGCGTCACCCTCGAATTCGCGTTCAATGCGCGCGTGGGTTTGCTCGCCGCCTCGCCGCGTCGCGAGTAGGCCCCGAATGAGCAACCATGACCCTCGGCAAAGTCTATCTCGTCGGCGCGGGTCCCGGTGATCCGGGGCTCATCACCGTGCGCGGCCTCGAGGTGCTCTCGTGCGCGGACGCGGTGCTGTACGACGCGCTAGCGCACCCTGCGCTGCTCGATGCTTGTCCGAACGCGGAGAAGCGCAATGTCGGCAAGCGCTACGGTCAAGACAGCGCAGTGCAAACGGCGATCAACGCGGAGCTGGTCGCGCTCGCCAAGGCGGGCAAGCGCGTGGTGCGGCTCAAGGGGGGCGACCCGTTGCTGTTCGCGCGTGGCGCTGAAGAGGTGCAGGCGCTGGTCGCAGAAAAGATTCCGTTCGAGATCGTCCCAGGTGTCGCTTCGCCACTCGCAGCGAGCGCGTTCGCGGCTATCCCGCTGACGCATCGCGAGCTGTCGTCGAGCGTGACGTTCATCACTGGCAGCGACCGCGAAGGCAAGGAGTGGTCGCCTGAGTCTTGGCTCAAGCTTGCGACCGCGACCGACACGATTTGCATCCTGATGGGCATGCGTCGGATCGAGGACATCATGCGCGCGATCATCGCGGGTGGGCGCAGCTCCGAGACGCCCGTGGCGGTGATTCAGTGGGCGGCGCGCCCCGAGCAGCGCGTGGTGACGGGCACATTGCTCACGATTGCTGGGCTCGCTCGCGCGCAAGGCATCGCCAATCCGGCGGTGATCGTCGTGGGCGAGGTCGTGCGGCTCCGCAGCGAGCTAAAGTGGTTCGATAACCGGCCTTTGTTCGGCAGATCCGTGCTCGTTCCGCGGCCTCGGGAGCAGGGGCGGGTTACCGCAGCAGCGATTCGCGCGCGCGGCGCCCGCGCGTGCCTGCTGCCCGCGATCGAAATTCGCGCGCCGGCCGACGGAGCACCGCTCGCGCGCGCGATTGCCGAGCTTCGCAGCTATGAGTGGGTGCTGTTCACGAGCGCCAACGGTGTCACGCATTTCAGTGCCGCGCTGAGTCGCGCCGGCCTCGACGCGCGCGCCTTCGCGAATGCCAAGATCGGAGCGATCGGACCGAAAACCGCGCTGGCTCTGCAGGGTTTCGGATTGCGCGCGGATGTCGTCGCGGAAGAGTTCGTCGGTGAGGGCCTGGCGCGCGCCGTGCTTGCTCAGGGCGTGCCGAAATCCGTGCTCCTGGCACGTGCACTGGTGGCGCGTGATACGTTGCCCGATGTGCTGCGTAAAGCGGGCTGTCAGGTAGACGTCGTACCCGTGTACGAGACCGTTTCAGCAGATTCGGGGCAGGCGTTGCGCGGCCATTTCGAACGGCGAGAAATCGACGTTGCATTGTTCACGTCGAGCTCGACGGTCAGCGCCGTAGTTGACATGTTGGGCGCACGAGCGGCCGAGATTCTGTCGGGTGTGACCGTCGCCAGCATCGGACCAATCACTTCGAAGACGTTGGCTGAGCGAGGCATTCGGGTCGACACCGAGGCCACCAGCTTCACGGTCGACGGCTTGCTCGACGCCCTAGAACGGCACTTTTCCGCGGCCTAGTTGCGCTCGAAGCGGTAGCCGGCGTGCTCCAGGCGCGAGCACACTTCGTCGATGTGCGGAAAGCCGTGCGTCTCGAGTACGAGCTCGATCAGTGTTTCGCCGAGCTCGGCGCCCGAAAACGCGCGATCGTGATTCAGCTCCAGCACGTTGGCGCGCGTGTCGGCAATGACACGCGTCAGCTGCGCGAGCACTCCGGCTACATCCGGCACGGTGACGACGATGCGCACCAAGCGCCCGGTCTTGACCAGACCGTGCTCGATGATGCGCGCGACCAAGTTCACGTCGATGTTGCCGCCGCTCAGCACCACGGCCACGCGCGAACCCTCCTTTAGCGACGAAAAGCGTTGATGCAAGAGCGCCGCGACGCCAACCGCGCCAGCTCCTTCGACTACGGTCTTCTCTCGCTCCAAGAGCAAGAGCACGGCTTGTGCGATCTCGGCTTCGTCGACCAGGGCGATCTCGTCGACGTACTTGCGCACGGTCTCGCGCGTCATCTGTCCGACGTGGCGCACGGCGATGCCGTCGGCGATCGTTTTTCCGCCCGGTAGTGACGGCGGAGCGATGCTGTCCAAGGCGTGCTTCATGCTCGGAAAACGCCGCGATTCGACGCCGAGCACGCGCACTCCGGGGCGTGTCTCTTTGACCGCGCAAGCCACGCCTGCGATAAGGCCACCACCGCCGACAGGCACGATGACGGCATCCAGATCTGGAACGTCGGCGAGGAGCTCCAGCCCGACCGTGCCTTGCCCCGCCATCACCAGCAGGTCCTCGAATGGGTGCACGTAGACCAAGCCACGCTCGGCGCCGAGGGCGGCGGCATGTTCTGCGGCGTCGTCGTAGCTCGTGCCGTTCAGAATCACCGTGGCACCGAAGCGGCGGGTGGCGGTGACTTTGATCAGCGGAGTTGCCTCCGGCATCACCACAGTGACCGCGATTCCGAGACGCGCGCTGTGCCGGGCGACGGCTTGCGCATGGTTGCCAGCGCTGGCAGTGACCACGCCGCGCGCGCGCTCCTCGGCGGAGAGCGTCTCCAGGCGGTTACATGCGCCGCGCTCTTTGAACGAGCCCGTGAACTGCAGATTCTCCAGCTTCAGGAGCAGCTTGACGCCCGTCAGCTCGGACAGCGCGGGGCTCTCGACGCACGGAGTGCGCCTAACTTTGCCCGCAATACGACTCTGAGCGGCAATGATGTCGGCTAAGCTGAGCATTGGCGGCGACGTGTGAGTGTCTTGCTCGATCCTGGCACTCTTTTGGCGGTTTCCCATGAGCCGCTCCGATTCTGGAACGCCGGCCGATGTGGGCGTTCGGCGCGGCTCGCACACCAGCACCGTCGGGGTGCGTTCGAGGCGCGCTCGAAACTGCACGGTAGCAAGCTAGAAAACGCACATCCGAAGGCTTGCGGGGTTGCCTCGGCTCCTTGACCAAACCAGCGATATCCCCTAGGATTTAGGACCTCGGAGAGGCATCGGCAAGCGTCGCGCCCCGAAGCCACGCCTTCCGGGCCCGGCGAAAAACGCACGTGCAGCAAATCGATCGCGAGAAGACGCTCCAAGCTGCCCAGAAGTACATCGAGAAAAAGAGGTACGACCGGGCAATCGCGGAGTACCAGAGGATCGTTCAGGACGACCCGAACGACGCTCGTACACTTCTAAAGATCGGCGACCTGCAAGCGCGACTGCAGGCCTATCCGGAAGCGATTGCCACCTACGATCGCGTCGGCCAGTACTACTCGGCTCAAGGGTTCGCGCTCAAGGCGATCGCTGTTTACAAGCAGATCCGCGAGCTCATCAAGAAGCACGCGC